>JAOUJL010000067.1 GCA_029883255.1 Candidatus Bathyarchaeota archaeon
GGCTCCAGATGTTCCTCAACCGTTGATAGAACAGTTGAAACCTGGTGGGGTCTTAGTTATTCCAGTTGGGGGTGTTTATCTCTATCAAACACTTTTGCGTATTAGGAAAAGGGATGGAGAGATCGTTCGGGAGAATTTGGGCGGGGTTGCGTTTGTGCCTTTGACTGGAAAGTATGGGCACCGATTTTAGAATCTAACCGAAGAATGTTTCTAGGGTTACTTTTCCCTTTTCCTTTTTCGAACCTTCTATCATTTTTTTGAGGGCTTTTCTCACGCGGTCTTCTGAGAAGTCGCGTTCGCGGCACAGAAAGTTTACGATACCTTCTACATTTGGTTCGTTCCATGCTAGGTGATAGTTGTCTGTGACTTTTGGATGTTGGAAGATTTCTCGTATACGCTTTGGCTCAACTGGAAACTCTGCCTGTTTCAGTGTGGACACTGCTTTTTCAAGGGTTCCGTGTTGTTGGATGAGTTTAACCGCGGTTTTCGGGCCTACGCCTTTTACTCCGTCTGGGTTGAAGTCTGTGCCGACCAGTATGCCGACGTCTATGAGTTGCTTGTGTGTGATGTTTAGCTGTTTGAGAACTTGGTCTAGTTCTACTATTTGGGGTGTGACTTCAATGTAGACATTTTTCCGCGGGAGTTTCCTTCTTCCACTAATGGTGACGTTTCTTGCCAGTCTAGGTGCACCAAATAAGAGGCTGTCGTAGTCTTGGCTGGCACAGTAGTCTGTATCGCCTTTTTTGGCGAGGTAAGCTGCTTGTGCTTCGCCTTCACTGGGTGCCTGTATCCATGGTACGCCCATTTGGATGAGGAGCCGTTTCGAGTCGGCTGTCATGTAGTCTTTAAGACGGCTTGTAGCTTGGGCGTACGTGCGTGCTTCTTCGATTTTTCCTTCTTTTAAGGCTCGTTCATAATGGACAAGTGCTACTTCTTTTACTCTAGCTCGCCGTTTGATTTCAACTTCCTTCAGCGCTGGCGGTGTTCCGTCGAATACGTAGACAGGTTTGATGCCCATTTCAACGAGGTTAGCGGTTCGGTAAAATAAGCCACTTAGGTGGCTGGTAACTTTGCCAGTAGAGTCTTTGAGGGGAGTTCCGTCTGGTTGGCGGATGATGGCAAGAAACTGGTAAAGAGCGTTGTAGGCGTCTATGGCGATGGACTTTCCACTCAAATTTTTGAGGTCAACCGATGTTTTGGGCACCAAGTCTCTCAGATTCACGCCCAAGGCTTTACACCAATTTCTAAACCAACATTGAGACTGATAATAAACTTACTGAGTTTCAGCGCATATGTATTTTGTTTCTTTCAATTCTAAGGGGCAACCTCCGCCGCAGACAGGTAGTTGTGAGCATTCCTTGCATTTCTCTGGGGCGTATTCTCTAGTTCTTAGGCTCAAGGAGAGCGGATGGTTCCAGATTTTTTTCCAGCTGTCTTTGAGGATGTTACCAACGCTTTCGAAATAGCTCTGGCATGGGTAAACTTGTCCTTCAGGTCCTACACACATGTTTACTCTTGCGGCGGTGCACGACTTTACGCCTAGTCCCCAGCTGACGGGGTCAAGCTGACAGTACTGAGTCGGTGTGTACCACATGAACTTCATTCCTAGTTCATTGGCCTTGTTCAGAATCTTGGGCAACACGCTTTTTAATTCATCAATTGTTAAGGCGAACTCGTTGGCTATTGATGGAGCGCTGCCAGAATAGATCAAGCTGTTACATCCAAAAACTTTCAGCCCTAGGTGATGCAGAAATTCTATGGTTTCAAGAAAACTATTCGCGTTGTACTTGTTGAGGGTAGTATTTGTCGTAGTGTAAATCGGCGTGGGAATTGCGTTCTTGATCCCTTCCACGGTTTCTCGCCAACTTCCTTTCACAGACGTAATTGAATCATGTATCGTTGGATCATGAGACTCAAGCGTGATCTGCACGAAGTCCAGCCCTGCATCCACGAGTCTCTTCACGTATTTTTTATCTTTCAACCCACGTCCGTTTGTGATAAGACCTGTGACGATTCCCTTTTCCTGTGCGTACTGCAAAAGTTCTGGTAAATCTTCGCGAAGGGTTGGCTCACCGCCAGTGAAGGTAAATATAAAAACGCCTATTTTCTTCAGTCGGTCAATCACCTTTTTCCATTGGTCAGTGGTTAATTCAGGCGTTTCATGTGGCCCTCCGGCATAGCAGTGGATGCAATCGTTTTGGCACTTAAACGTCAAGGCCAAGTCCATACGTATTGGTGCGGACAGTTCTTGGGTGAAGGGTTCAGCCTGCTCCACGTCGAGGAATGATATAGGGCAGACCTCCTCTGTCTCAGCAAGCGTGCTGATTGTGTAAATCATCTGTTCGTGGTCTCTGCGAGCAGTTTCCTCTCCGATTCGGTAAATTCTTCTGATTTTTTTCACAGCTTCCTCTGTTGGCATGCCTTGCATGAAGAAGTATGCCTGGGCTGCTGCGGTTTCGTTCAGGTACAGAACAGTGTTTGCGTTAATGACGAGTAAGCCTTCACCACTTGGCTCCACACGAAGTTGAAGAGCTAGACCAGCGAATTTTCCCTTACCACGATACGAGTATAGACCAACAGGAGTCTTTGAAGCCTTGCCAACGACGCTCTTCACTTTTTTGAGAATATCCACAATTATTCCTCCTTCAACCTACGCCTCCTGAGGCACAAGCACAAGCACAGGAAACACATGCACACACGCACGCACATGCTGCACACGCACAGGCACAACTAGACTTGTGGTGTGCTGGTGCCCTAGACGTTTTGGCAGATGGGGGTGGTGCCGGGACTATGGAGTTCGCAAACTTCTCCACGTTTGCAACTATGTTATTGGCGGTTTTTTCAACAGACGTCGCGATGTTGTTGGCGAAGTCCGCACCTGGGATGGTTGGGGGCGATGTGGGTTGGGTGGTTGTTGGGCTTGGTTTGTAGGTTGGATGGGGGTGATAGGAAGTGTAACCGTACCAGTACCACCACCAGCCTATTCCAGGTTCAAACATTTTCTCGCGGAAAACGTCTTCGGTTCTAGACCTGAAGCCTTCGTGGAGGAGAAGCCAGAGGAGGTTTTCGTCGTAAGCCTTGGATGCAAGTTCTGGTGTACCCGCTTTTTTCACCTGTCCCCATGCGTCCCCGACAACTTTCTTGTAGTAATTGATAGTGTCTCCTCGGCAGTATCCACGAAGCTTCTTTTCCACGGTGTCGCGTAGCAACACAACTGTTTTTGCAAGTTCTTCTTCTTTCAAGGTTCCATCCCTCTTGACTGCATCAAGAAAGCTTTTCTCGTAATAGCGTAGAGGCATTTCCGGGGTTCCAGTTTTGTCTTTGAACGGTTCCATGACCTTGAGTTTTAGGGCTGGGGTTGTGGCTGTGACCCAGATGGCTTTCTTCATCAGCAGGCTATATAGTATCTCGGTCACGATCTTGGTAGGTGGGAGACCTAGTAAGTGCGAGGCTTCTACAGCTGTTAGCCCATGTCTTATTCCTAAAGCTTCCATTCGCATGTTGGGAGTTATGTACTTTCTAAGCGGAACCCTTTTGTAGACTACAACAACTACAAGAACGCCGAAGAATATGAAGGCGATAGGAAGAAGCCACTCCAAACCTTTTTCGGGTACGTCATAATATTGAACATATTCTTTAGGGAAGGACACGCCGCAGGAAAACTTTTGGTTCGGTTGTAGATTGTGCGTCTCCCAGTATAGCACGAGCCTGTTTTTCTCAACGAGCGTGTTGTTCCAGTGCGGGGTGGTTACTACAGTTTGGTTAGTCACACCTAGGGGCAGGACGATTAGAACATGGAGTTCATGTACGCTGGCGTAATCCCACCAACATGGAATGAACTGTATCCCCACGTTTCCAGGGTTGTCTTCGTCTTGCCATATCATGTGGGCAACGTTGGTGGTGAGGTTGAATCTTACGGTCTGTCCAGCTGGTAATGGAGTGTAAAGGTTGACGCGCACCTTGTAGTCATCTCTTTCACTTGCGTCTGTTGTTGTCAGGTTGTGACCATATTGGTCCATTGCCGTTCCGTTTGTGAAGTCGCTCTTGGGCTGACCAACGTATACGTAGTTGATGTCGTCCCCTGAATCGAGTGTTATATTTATGTCGTACAGCAAATCAATGGTTCCGTCCTGGTTAATCCATATCGTTGCCCACTCGTGTTCAAGATGATACTGTCTTTGCGCGGTTACAGTGCCAACAAGAGTGATGAAGATGAATATGGCAAATAGCATTACAAGCTGGTGTTGAATTTTTACCATTTTGGTTCCTCAGTTACCTCGAAGATGTGCCCACAATAGGAGCACTTGATCGATGGTACGCCCTTTACTACTTTCACTTGACTTATGTCCAAGGAAGCTGAGCAGTTAGGGCATCTTAATGTTTGAACTTTGACTTTTCCAGGCACCTCAAGTTTTTGCGTGATCTGTATAGGTTGTTGTTTTCTAATGTAGTATAGTATTCCAAAGCCCGCGAGAAAAAGAAACGCGCTTGTAGCTAATCTTATCGGTGCATATGCTGAAGCTATAGCGAAAATAACCGCAAAAAACAAAAGAACACCTGATATGATATACCCAATCACAATTTTTGAACTTACCACACCCATCTCTTCCTGTGTAATCTATTGCCACTCAAGAAAGTACGACAATAAATACTCTTTCGTCTATGTCATTCTAAGCGCTACGCGATCTTTCTTATGGACAATGTCTCTGGGTGAAGCATCAATACACATAAAACACTATTTGACAAGCTCTCGCTTCTTCCGCCGCAGATTCTTGCCATGGCACTTCCTACACTTAACCGCAGTAGACGCGTTGCGCACTCCACAATCCCGACAAATCTTCATGTAAAGCCTATGCCTTTGAGCAATGGCTTTCTTAGTCGGATCAGTAATAGGCATAACCATACCTCTAATTCATTAACTACGTTCCAGACATGCCACCAGTAAATATATCTTTCTTCTTCAATTTGTCAGCTAACAACCTAGCCACATCACTAGGCTTCTCAGCCACCATAACCCCTGCCTTCATAAACGCATCAATCTTGCTTTGAGCGGTCCCAGCCCTGCCCATAATAATCGCGCCAGCATGTCCCATCCTCTTACCTTGAGGCGCCGTCCTACCGGCAACAAAAGCCGCTACAGGCTTACTATATCCCTCGGCTGAGAAAAACTCAGCTGCAAGCTCCTCCAAGTTACCACCAATCTCGCCGATCAACACAACCGCCTTGGTCTGCTCATCCTCCTCAAACTCTCTGAGAACGTCCACAAAGCTAAGACCAACAACAGGATCACCGCCCAATCCTAAACAAGTAGACTGTCCCAATCCAACTGCAGAAAGCCCTGAAGCAATCTCATAAGTTAACGTCCCACTTCTCGACGCTACTCCCACAATTCCTCGTCTAAAAATATGCGCAGGCATAATCCCAAGCTTGCACTCATCAGGGGTGATTATGCCTGGAGTATTGGGACCGATAACGGTGACACCCTGTTTTTTAGCACGAGCCGTAACCTGTATAACATCTTTCACGGCAACATGCTCAGTAATTATGATAATTGTCTTTAGTCCAGCATCTAAAGCTTCAAAGGCAGCATCAGCGGCAAAGGAAGCAGGAACAAAGATTATAGACGCATTCGCCCTTTGCTTCTTCACTGCTTCATCCACGGTGTCATAGACTGAAACTCCGTGAACTTGCGTTCCTCCCTTTCCAGGGGTTACCCCACCAACGATTTGAGTCCCATAATCTAGCATAAGCCTAGTGTGAAAACTGCCCTGAGTTCCAGTGATGCCTTGAACGATAGCTTTGGTGCCCTTATCAATGAAAATGCCCAATAATTACCCTCCACTTTTCATAATTGCCATCGCTTTTTCAGCAGCTTCTTCCATGCTGTCTAAAACGTGAAAGCCAGCGTTTGTGAGAATACGTTTTCCTTCCTCCTCGTTGGTTCCCACCAACCGTATTACCACGGGCTTGAGAAAACCAGTTCGCCTCTTTGCCTCCAGAATCCCTCTCGCAACCTCATCACAACGAGTGATGCCCCCTAAAATATTAACGAAAACAACGTTGACTCGTGGGTCAGAGAAAACGAGGTTAAGAGCAGCCACAATTCTATCTGCAGTCGCGCCTCCGCCTACATCGAGAAAATTCGCTGGGCTCCCTCCATACAGTTTTATTGCGTCTAGAGTTGCCATGACTAGTCCTGCACCATTTCCAATCACACCGATGTTTCCGTCAAGTTTAACATAGGCTAACCCGTCTTTTCGAGCCTCAAGTTCTTGCGAAGTCAACTCAGTTTCTATCTCTGTTAGTCGCTTCTTGAACTCTGGGTGTCGATAGAGTGCGTTGTCATCTATGATAAGGCGCGTGTCTACTGCGACAAATTTTCCTTCAGATGTTTCAACGAGGGGGTTCATCTCTGCTAATTCAGCGTCATAGTTCAAGGCTACTTTGTACTGTTTATGAAAGATTGTTGCGAGATCAAGCATCTGCTTTCCTTTGTAGCCGAGTTTCTTGGCGATTTGGCGTGCATGATGAGAACGGAACCCATATAATGGGTCAATAAAAACCTTGATTATTTTTTCAGGCATAGTGGCGGCGATTTCCTCAATTTCCATTCCACCCTCAGAGGAGGCTACAGCCACATAGCTGCGACTTGATCGATCTATGGTTATGCCGAAATACAGTTCCTTTCGAATGGAAGCCTTCTCTTCTATCAAAACGCTTTGAACCTTGGTGCCTTTTATTCGTGTACTCAACAGTTTTTTTGTTGCAAGCTCGGCTTCTGTTGGCGAGTTCGCGAAAAGGATTCCGCCTGCCTTTCCTCTTCCTGCAACGGTGACCTGTGCTTTGATGACAACGGGAGTGTGGAGTTGCATGGTAATTTCTCGAGCTTCTATTGAAGAGTCTGCTAGTTTTCCTTGAGGGGTAGGTATGTTATGTTTTGAGAAGATGGCTTTGGCCTCGTGCTCAAAGAGTTTCAATGGATCGTCTCCTTAGGCTATTTCAGAGTTTGGATGGTGACGTAAGACTTTGTCTCTTGGATTCCTTCCAGCAAGGCTAGTTTTCGAAGCGTCTCATTAAGTCTGTCTTGTTCTACTAAAAGCATTGCGTCCATGTCTCCGGCTACTCTAAAAATCCGTTGAATAGGGAAGTTTGACATTTTCCGGTATGCTTCTTCCCTTTTGAGGGGTGAAATCTTGAGAAAGATAAAGGCAGGATTCACAGATACCCCTAACGCGTTTAGACCTTCTTCAGTCACGTCGATGAAGCCTCTGCCGGTTCGAATGCATCCCAGATCTCGAAGCTTGCGTAGATGCACGTTCAACGCCTGCCGACTAATCTCGAGCTGCTTCGCCAAATCACTTTGCTTTACCTGCATGGTGTAGATTGTCTCGGATATGCCTTGTGCATGCATCATA
>JAOUJL010000341.1 GCA_029883255.1 Candidatus Bathyarchaeota archaeon
TGAAGGTAATAAGTATACTGTGTCCTTTGAAGGGCAAATAACTAGGGAAAAGGCTGTTCGCCTTTTGGATTTGGTAGAATTGTTAGGCGGAGTGTCAAGCGGCGCTGGAAACCCTGAAATTAATCCAATAGTTGCAAGTAATGGGTTTTCTAAATATGAAAAAGTTCGCATGCTGATCCAAAAACATTTTCCCATAGTCTGGTTCTCTTCGAGAGAGGTCCAATCAGCCTACGAACAGGAATTCAAAGAACCGATAAGTATTAGCACCGTGGCCACATATTTTGCCAGAATGGCGAACAAAGGGATACTGGTGAAAGCCGGGGCTTCTAACCGCTTGAAATACAAAGTGGCATCAAGTTTTCCACAAGCTACACTTAAACAGGAAATACCCTAATACGTACACGTATCATATGCAGTGCAGATTTCCTTAAGCTTCGCAAAAGATAATAAGCAAACGTGCAACAATTACTATAAATAAAATATTTTACGTTCTAGCCATAGTGTAAGAGGCACTGCAGATGAGCGACAATATCAAAACAGACTTTGCTGATATGGAGAAGAAACTCAAGTTTTACATAGACAAAGGAAGAGTTACAGGCGCAGTTGAAGTGAAAGAAGAGCCAGTGATATCGGTCAAACCAGATGTGTCCTTGATAAAGCTCTTGAAAAAAGTAAGTGGGTTTCCTGGGGGTTTCGTTGCCGTTGATTGTTCGACAAGAACGCTCAAGAGAGCGAACAACTGGGGCATCTACCTCATGCGGGTAGCATATGCCTCAGTTAAAGAGCGCGATATTGACTGGGGCTATCAGGAAAGAATATGTACCGCGGTTGGTGATGCACATACTCGTAGTAACTTTCTAACAGATGTAAGAATTGAGCTAGAGAGTCAAATGGCACTTAACCTTCTTCAGAACAAAACTAGTCTTTTCTACTACAAGCATACTAATCCTCGTAGTAATTACCTCTTACTTGATGGTGGCGGATACTTCGGCGGCGAAAGAAAATTTCGAGTGGCACTCTACGAGAAATGTGAAAAAGATCGGGTCACCCTTCTCGCTATTAGCAAAAACTCTCCCTCACTTCATGATGAAAAGGGAAGAGACCTTATAGCTACTACGAGTATACTCTCTCCTTATAGTACTTGGGTTTGTCACCCGATCAGAGAAGCTGACAAAGACAAAAGCTTGTATGGAGATATATCTCTTGTTAAGTTGTGTGAAGGGAGTTCGCGCGTTTTTCGCTGCGACATAATGAAATACCTAAGAGACCAACAAGTAAGCGAGACTCTTTCTCCTTTGACTGCAGTAGCCGAAGACCCCCGATGTCTTGGATATCCTGTTCCCCTTTGGCTTGCCCATGACTTCTCTGCGCCCTCCGATGCGATGCTTCTTTCTTACCACGATCAAGTCGAGAATGTACTCGCCCAGGTTGGCCTATTAGAAATACTTCGCCGAGAAGAATTTTCATGTAGCTTCGCTGACGAGCTTCATGGAATTAAACATGCGTTTGAGTGGGAGTGGTGGAGTGAATAGTTCTGAATCTATAGGGTTTGTGTGTGGAACGAAGGGAGACTCTGTGTCTTTCTTTCTCAATAAAGAAGTCAATCTTTCTTTTGGGCAAATTGTTCGAATAGACTCGGGTGAGAGGAGCTTTTACGCGAGGGTTGTCAACGCCGAGAGTAGCTCCACACTTGACACAATTGAGCAATTGCGTGAAGCAGAAGGCAAGGAAGCCTTTGGACCGTACTCAGCCTACAGAAGTGTCGAAGCTATTCTTTTCATAGAGAAGAGAGCTAGTAAGGTGCGTTCTCCAACCTTTAACCCAAACTATAAAGACAAAGTTTACA
>JAOUJL010000342.1 GCA_029883255.1 Candidatus Bathyarchaeota archaeon
CGGAAAATGCCTAAAAGCACAAGGCAAAGAGTGTAGAAGAACGATAGTTCTCCACATCTAAGATGCACGCAAGCGGTTGATGACCCTTTATGATCGTGGAAGAAGTCTATGCAAAAACTATCTTATCGAAATCGAAGGTTTTTGATTATACTATTAATCCTTACATCGGCTGTGAGCACGGCTGCACCTATTGTTATGCACGGTTTATGAAAAGGTTCACTGATCACAAGGAAGAGTGGGGAAAATTCGTTGATGTCAAAGTTAACGCAGCAAGTTTATTGCAACGTGAGATAAAAAAGAAAAGACCGGGCATAGTTTGGATAAGCGGCGTGTGCGATCCTTACCAACCGCTCGAGAAAGAATATGAACTGACGAAAAGGTGTCTCGAAATTTTGTTAACACATGGCTGGCCTGTCACAGTCCAGACGAAGAGTCCTCTCGTGCTGCGCGATGTGGAATCACTGAGAAAATTTGACGAGGTTGAAGTTGGACTTACAATTACCACCGCTGACGAGAATATTAGGAAAATTTTTGAACCGACTTCACCACCCGTTGAACAAAGGATCGAAACGTTAGAGAAGCTACATTCCGCAGGTGTAAAAACCTTCGCGATGATAGCACCCTTACTACCAAAGACCGAAGGCCTAGCGACGCAGCTAAGCGGGAAAGCGGATTATGTGCTGATCGACAAAATGAACTACCATTACGCAGATCGGACATACAAAAGACATAGGTTGGAATATGCGATGACGAACAACTTCTTCACCCGGAAGAAAACAGAGCTTGCCAACGCATTTGAAAAAGAGGGCATACCTTATCAATTGCTATTCTGACGCGCACACTACACATATGCTTATTCTACGGTCCAAAGCCAAAAAGTTAGCCATGGCAAAACAAATGGCAGAACTCGTTTCAAACTTGCAGGTCTTCCCTCAGCAAAAAAGTTAACGTCTTCTAGTGCGGTTTTGTATCGCCTCAGTACCTTTCTCACCAACCACAACGGGATTAACGGGACAACCAGATAAATCACCATTCGCGCGCTTAAAGACGCTATGTAAAACAATGTTGATTTGTAAAAAATTGGTGTGCGCGTAACCATTAATCATAATAGACCGAAAGCACATCTATATGTGTTCATGACTGTGTGGGGTGAAGGACGAGACGATGCCTAGGGATTCTGTTTGCGGCGTGGTTCTGGACGAAAAAACATCTAAATTCAAGATCAAGCATGACGGAGAAACATATTATTTCTGTAGTGTGAGATGCAAGAAGGAATTCAAAAGGAATCGAAGTAAATTTGTAAGTAGACTGGATCGATTTACACAAGCAGGGAATCAGATGTTATCGGAACGGAGGCGTTTTGAAACTGTTCTTTTCGGATAAGGAGACGCTAAGGAGCGTCGTTGCTCTGTTTGGTGAAGACGCTGTCAGAGTTGCCGAGGTCCTTGAAAGTGTTGCCGAGATCACGGACATCCAGATTGTGGATCAAACTGAAATTCGTCTTAACACTGTTCGCAAGACGCTCTACAGACTCTACGACCACTCCCTTGTGGGTCTCAGACGGACTCGCGATAAAGAAACAGGCTGGTTTGTTTTCCACTGGAGACTCCAACCCGACCAGTTGGAAGGCTTCATCTTTAACCAGAAGCGACGTGTTCTTGAAAAACTTGAAACCCGGCTTAGGTATGAGAAAAGCCACGAGTTTTACTGTTGCAAAACGCCCGGTTGCAAGCGATTTCCCTTCGCGGAAGCATTTGAGCTCCTCTTCAAGTGTCCCGCATGCAACAGGCCAATGGTGCACGTCAACAATGGCCACATCATTGAGGTTTTAACACGAAAAATT
>JAOUJL010000343.1 GCA_029883255.1 Candidatus Bathyarchaeota archaeon
ACACAGCAAACACTTTTCTTTCTGAAGCTTATTTCCTCGATTTCTTCGACTGATTCTATGATTCCCTCTGAAAGCAGATGACCGACAGCTAATTCTTTCAAGTTTGAGGGTGAACAGAAGATGGTTGCGTAATGGGTTTTGTTAACGAAAATGTGTAGTGATTTTTCTTCTGCCACGTAATCCGTCATTTTGCGAGTTTCTTTGGCGGCAACATTAACTTTTACAATCCTAACCTTTAACATGATGCTCACTTCTTCAATTCTGAAAGGATGAAATCCACAATCTCATCGGCAATGTTAACCCTTGTGACTGATTGCAAGCCTCTCCACCCGGGTTGACTGTTAACCTCAACAAAAAATGGTCCTCTGGAACTTTCTAGAATATCTACGCCAGCGACTTTGCACTCAATAAGGCTTGCTGATTTGACAGCCATCTCCTCAAGTGTTTTATCAAGCTTTATTGAAACTGGTTTTGCTCCTTGGCTGTAATTGGTTTTCCATGTGTCTGCGACACGCTTCATTGCTGCGACAACACTGTCGCCTATGACAAAGGCGCGGATGTCGGAAAAGCCGTGGGGGACGAACTCTTGGAGGTATATCACGCCGTGATAGAATGTTAGGGCTCTAAAGATTGTGGCGGCAACTTCCAGGTCCGTAACTCTTGTTGAACCCATTCCCCTTGAACCGAAAATCGGCTTCACAATAACGTCTCCGCCCAATTCAACAAAAGCCTTTAACGCCTCGCCAACATTTTCGGTAACCGCTGTACGCGGCACAGGTATGTCGTTCTCTTCCAAAATTGTCAGAATAGCATACTTGTCAACGCAGTGTTCAATCGCTTCAGGCGAGTTTATAACGTACAAGCCTAAACGTTGAAGACGATGAAGGATATCCATCCTGAAGACTATTTCTTCCAAGGAACCGCGTCCAATCGGACGAATTATCAAGGCATCCAGCTCTTCCGGAATCCCAGTGCTGTTAGCACTCACGTATGGCTTGTAGCCGACACGCGCAACCAGCTGTGAAAATCTAAAACAAATATTTGAGACATTATGTCTGGCTAGTGCTTCTCGAAGCTGGATTGAACTCCAAGAGTTTTCGTTTCGTGTTAAGATTCCAATCTTCAAAAACAAACCTTCTGCCTTTTTAACCTGTGAAAGGTGCTACTGATTACGTTCTTAAAGTTTCTGGGCAACGCTGTCTAAAACTTGTGAATGAAAGGGAGTAGCTGTTCTGCGTTTTCGAACTTTTCAGAAAGCTCAACATTCAGATAGGCACCATAACGGTTGAAGTAGGGCGGTCCCTTCCGTGAAAACAATGTCAAAACTTTGCCTCTGTGGTCGATTTTGAACCCGTCTCCGGAGGGCTCGTGTCCTCTTATCAAGATTTTAACGTTGAATCTCCTTAGCACATCATTTGTGATGTTTTCGCCGAAGAGTTTTCCTGCACCCCTAGGAGATTCACATATTCCCTTAATCGCTTCGGTTGGGTCGCTCCAGAGCATGTCCTCAAGCAGTCTTTGCTTCGGATGTTTATTGTGAGCATGTGCAAGGTCTTCTATGGTTTTTGCTTGTGGTGATAAGCCTCCATGAATCATCAGGTAACGTTTCTCAACTAACACCGCATTGTAGAGATGCTTGAATAGTTCGTGGATTTTTGAGTAGGCATCACTCCATTTTTCGCCGAATCTTGCATGAAACTGCATCGGCAAATCATGGGGAGCGGCCAGAAGGTCTTCTGGACCCTCGTGGTTACCGCGCATCAAAATAACTTGCTGTGGAAACAGAAGCTTGAACCTTAAGACTACGTGGTAGACTTCCGCGGAGTAACTACCGCGGTCGCC
>JAOUJL010000068.1 GCA_029883255.1 Candidatus Bathyarchaeota archaeon
GCTGTTGAATAAATGACAAAGGTCATGCTGTTATTGTCTAGCCTTCCTAGATAGTTCCTTAGCCCAATTGCGAATTTCATCCCAGTTGCGCAGGTCATAAACACCTTCTGCAACCTTTTTGAAGCCGTCTTTTTCAAGTTGTGGCTTGAAAAATTCCATACCTTTACGTGCTATGAAGCCCATTTTGTTATAGTCGATAACTCCGCCGAAAAAGCCTAACGCTATTGGCTTGAGACTGTACTTTGCAACCTTGTCCTCTAAGGCAATCTTTCGTGTTTTTGCAACGTCATCTATCTTTCCTTCTCTTTCAAAAAACGTTTTCATTGTAGAGACAAACAAAGCCAGCTTTTTACCTTCGAATTCCTTCCTGAAGTTTTTCAGAAAATCCTCAGCCTCACTTGCCCATTTGCAATTTCCCATGCCACTGCCTACAATGATTAAGTCATATTCTGATATGTCTTTGATTTTTTCTTCTTTCAGGTTAACTATCTTGGTATCAAAGCCTTCCTCTCTTAATATCTTAGCTATTTCCGCTGAGGTTCCAGTCGTTGCTCCATAGCGTGTGCCGTATGCAATTAACGCTTTCAAAGTATCACCTGAACGGTGATTCTCAATTGGATTTATAAATATTGGCTTGAGTTGCGCACGCTTCGTTCGCCAGTTTTTTGGGGTAAAGTTTAATCCAACCAACCAAAAACCTAAATTTTGAGCTACATACAAATGCGAGCGAGCCAAAGGAAGTGGAGTTCAGATGGTGAGTTCATGAGGAACGATGAATGCATAATAAAATTTCTTAATAAAGACGGAAGAGTGCTACAATCTTTTCAAAGAGACAAAGATGGGTGGCGCGCTCGAGCGTGCGAGAGCGTTGGTGTGCGGTTTTGTATAAGTACGTAACTAAGGACGTAAGGGGAAACGTAGGCAAGGACGTATGTAAAAGTGTGTGTGTTTGGGATTAAATTTTAATTCTCTCTTCTCTTCTTCACTCGGGGAACCTACGGTTTCCCAAACCCTTCCCTCAACAAAATTCAATTCTCTTTCTATAGGTCTCGTTTACACTATTCTAATTGGTTCTTTTGGTTAACCTTTAAGTTTTCCACTTTTCTTACATTTAGTAACTTCTAATGGTTCATACATTATGTTTGATAGAAGATTCTTCCGCAAGTCATAAAACTGGAAGCTAAATAGATAGCGTTTCAGAAGTGATTGCGACGCCGAAAGTAAAGGTGAATGATATTCAGATTTACTATGAAGTGAAGGGTGAAGGCTTTCCTTTGGTAATGATCCAAGGTTTGAGTTACAGCTTGGACGGTTGGGATCTTCGTTTGATTGAAGGTCTCTCAAAGATGTTTAAGCTGGTTTTGTTTGACAATCGGGGAGCTGGACGTACTGGCGTATCTGACAGGGAATACACCATGAAGTTGTTTGCTGACGACACAGCAGGTCTAATGAACGCCTTGGGAATTTACAAAGCCCATATTTTGGGGTTGTCGATGGGTGGGATGATCGCTCAAGAACTGGTGCTCAACTACCCTGAAAAGGTGGCAAAGCTGGTTCTCTGTTCCACGGGTAGTCAGTGGTGCTTCAGTCAAGAGGCATCCAGAATATTGTCAGCAATGACGGAATTGTCTCAGGAAGAATTAACCAGAATGATTCTTTCTCTTAAATTTGCCAGCGATTTCCCCAGCGACTTTGTCAGAAAAAAACCTGGCGTGGTTATCCTGTTCACAAGCGATTTCGTCAAAGAACACCCCGACTTAGTGGATCTCCTAATCCTACAAGCAGCAAAACACCCAATTTCAAAAGAAGGTTGGATACGCCAGCTAAATGCAATACGAGGATTCAACACGCATGGGAGACTGCAGAAGATTAAGGTACCTACTCTTATATTGCATGGCAGAAAGGATGTTGAAATACCTCCAGAGAACGGTTCAATCTTGGCTGAAGCTATACCCAACGCTAAGCTTGTTTATCTTGAAAAGTCAGCCCATAGTCTTGCAGAGGAAATGAGAGAAGTAATCAGTCTTATAACAGATTTCCTTGCTCAACCCTAGATCGCGCGCGCGATGATGCCGGGCTGAACTCAAGTAGAATATAGAATATTCTTCCAGTAAGTTTTAATTCTTCAAAATAGATACTAGTACACGGAAAGTTGTCCAAATGATCTAGTCTATGATGGCGATTTTCGGTCAACAAGAAAGGAGGAATGATGAAATGAAAACAAAAACAATTACAACGATAATGATCATGCTGTTTCTGGTAAACATGCCAAATGTGATAATGGTTGGGGCAACGTCTACGGTTGAATTGATTGAGTGGCTTCCACCCCTGACAAAGCATGAAGAGTTCGCATTTACGGACGGTAGCACGCTTCCCATCAAGTTCAGGCTTCTAGCCGCAGCTGGCAGCTTCGTGATGAACCCAACCGTAGAGGTCACCGTGAACAGTATTCTATTCAGTGACAGCTTTGACGATGGCAATTATGACGGCTGGTCTCCATTATCTCTACCCCCCCCTGGCGACATTTCTTGGTCAGTAACTTCAACTGGCGTGTTATATAACGATGGAAGCCTATACTTTCCCCGCATCTTGGCGGATTCTACGATGCTCTTTACGGACTATATATTCGAGGCAGACGCACGATTGTTGAACGGTGAGGGATACGCTTTACTCTTTAGAGCCGAGGACCACAACAAGTTTTACTCCTTCCAATATGATCCAGGCTTATCGCCTGGGAATTGGCTCTTGCGGCTGTATCGGTTCACCGATTTTACGGGGTGGCCCCCCGTGGGTTATGATGTGGCTGATCCTGTTGCGTGTCCCGTTCTTACGGGCTACGGACAATGGCACCATTTGAAGGTTCAGGTTGTAGGAACTCACATAAGATGCTACGTCGACGGGATCATGGTCTTTGACGTAACTGATACGGCGGCACCTCTTACGGGAGGAGTAGGCTTTAGGACATGGGCACCCGCACAGGCGGAATTCGACAATGTCGTTGTTCTGGGAGTACCAGAATGGGAATCTTTCAGCTACGCTGACGAAACAATCGATGTCTCTGAGTCCCTTTATCAATGCAACCTACACACGAGAGAACTTGGCATGCCCGCTGGCGACTACATGATAACCGTGTGGCTTGACGGTAGATCAATTCAAGTTGGATCACATCTTTTCGAGTTAGTCGAGCCAGGAAAAGGAAAAGCCTGAGCCAGAAGCAAAACACACATCCCCCTATTTTTCTGCGCGCGCATGCATGGCAGTCTAAATTTCTTCCACAAGTCATAAAAACTGAATCAGCAAACATGTAACACTGTTTACTTTCATTCTAATGGAGGTGATAAGATTATGGAAGATGTGAAGATAAAGATTGCAGGGCTGTGGATATTTAAGGCCTTAGCTTCGTTGACCTTCACGATAATTATGCTTATGGAGGAAGGTGTATTAGAGGGGATAATGGGGGGAGAAGTTCTAGGCATGGAAATAGGACCTGAAACCTTGCTAGTTGGCGCAATCGAAGCGTGGGCACCATTGGTTATGATTGTGGTGTCCCTCACTTTGAAGTATAAAGCGAATCGTTGGACAAACATCATTGTGGGAATAGTCTTTACTGCCTTCAGCCTCATGAGTATGGTTGACGCTCTGAGCGCTCATGGCATACTACTGTGGGTTTCACAAGCTGTGGCTACCGCATTGATTGTCTGGCTTGCATGGAAGTGGCCTAAACAAAAAGATTAGCCCTAATACACCGCGCGCGCAGTGTTTTGAGCGATGTCCTTCAATCGCCATGAGCTTAGTATGGACATTTCCAGAATTGACTTGCTCAATTGAGAAGCGTTGAATCGTAGTGTTCTATGTCTAAGTAATCATAATCCCCATCCATGAATGATCCAACGTTCAAGTCAGACACCTTTGCATCTGTCAATGGGCGCCTCAAAGATGATGAGAAGAAGCCATCAGCATCGTTTGGCGGGCTTTCAACGTATCTTTCCAAAGGCACATTCTCATCACCCCAAAACTCTGCAGTGAAAACGGGTACCCCCAAGACTTTTATGACAGCTTTTAGATAATGATCTTCTAAGGTAAGATCGATTTCCGAGAGGTCTACTGACTCTTTCGGGTAAAGGTACACAGCCTCAGTCAGACGTGCGTATATGTCACCAGCATCCAAATTTTCGGTAAACCAGTGCGTTCCATCATCATCAGAGTCCTTATAGAAAGCCATCGTAAACTTCCCGTAGGTGCTACCTTCAACTATCGCAATCCAAACGAGATCCACACCTCCACCGAAGCGAGCGGTTGGATTTGGACGGAAAACGAAAGGTATTTTTCTTGTATCAAAAGCATATGCCGCTGGCAGAGAAGTGAAGATCGTTACCACAAGGATCACAGACATTAACAAGATCAAGAATTTCTTATTCATCCCCTTTCTCACCTCCTCCAATTTGAATTTGCGCGTCCATGAATTAAGGTTGCAGAACAGCGCGCGTACAATTTATAATTGTTGACTGCATTAAAGCCTTGTGAAAGAATCTTCTAGTTGTTTGGGGTTTTGGGTTTTGGAGATTGAATCTTAATCCAACCAACAAGCACAGTTAATGGACCAACGGGAAGGGAACGACCAATTATTAGCTTCTAATGGACGGTTACACACCGTATACTCGGTTTGGCATACATCTATGGACATTAATGGAATAGGAAGGAAGGTACCATAAGAGACGATTATAGATATGTGTTATCGAAATCGAGTATACACTCTAAATGAGTGAAGGGTAAAAAAATCAAAGAAAAATTGCCCCCTCATAATAAACTAACACTGATAGTACGAGGAGTAAAAAAGAGTCAAAAAGTTACCCTTCAACAATGAAATCTATACGCGCGCGCTAGAGAACTATTAAATACTCTCTTTCGTCATCAATAGCATCTTAAATCAGATGGAGAAAGAAAGCCCAGTTGAGGAAGAAACATGTTCAGATTTGAAGAACAGGTCAATAGGATAGTTCAGGCTTTAGCATTGCAGAGTATGCCAATCGGAGTAAGGTTTTCTGAAAGCCCAGATAAACGAGGCGTCGAAAGACGACTTAGGATATGCGAAGCTCTTGATGTTGCTCGGCGAGAGAATGCGGTAATCAACCTTTCAAAGGAGAATTGCACTTGCCGTGGTGGCAGCCACATTGTAGGATGGCAAGTTCTTTCATTGGAAGAATTTACAGCCCTTTTTCTAGCGGCTAATGTTTACGCGTCAAAAAAAGTTGCACAGGATTCGGTGGGCAAGCAACTCAAACCAGTATATAGAGGTAGATTTCTTATTTTAGGTCCTCTTGGCAAGTTTGAAACAGATCCCGACGTGGTTCTCTTTTTCATAAACCCTGCACAAGCAGATAGACTTCTTGGTTTGGCATGCTTTGAAGGAGCTGAACCCTTCATGCATTATCCAGCCAGCACCGTATGTTCTACCATCAGCAATACCTTGGCCAAAGGAAAGCCTGACGTAAATCTCATCTCGATATTTGAAAGAACGAGACACAAATGGTCTCCAGACAAGCTCATTGTGACTCTTCCTTTCAAGGATTTCATGACTGCAGCGAGAAACATTGATCACTCTGGTTATGGAAAAAAGGCTCCATCCTAAAATAACGATGCAAACGCGAATCGCGCGCGCGAAAAGTAGTAATACCTTGATATAATCATTATTCCAAGTTGGCGTGCGGGATTAGAACATGAAATTGAAACAATGGGATGAGATATACAAACGATATGGCAAGTTTTTTGTTAATCCACAGGAAGGTATGGAAAGAATTGTCGGTGTATTTAAGGAACACAACGTCAAGAAGGTTCTAGACTTAGGTTGCGGATCAGGAAGACATCTGATATTTTTGGCGGAACGTGGTTTTGAGGTTTATGGTATTGACCTCGCTGAAACAGGGATCAAAATCGCGAAAGATTGGCTAGACGAAAAAGATCTTCACGTAGAGTTAAAAATAGGCTCTGTCTATGAGGAGTTGCCTTATGAGGACGATTTTTTTGACGCTGTAGTAAGCATTCGTGTGCTACACCACGCGAGAATCGGAGATATTAGGAAAGCAATCAAGGAGATACAAAGAGTACTGAAGTCAAGAGGTTTGATTTTCATAACTGTTCGCAAAAGAACTCCTAAAAAGAGAAGGTTGAAATTCATAGCACTCGACTCAAGAACTTACATTCCAGTAGAAGGCGATGAAAAAGACTTAATTCACTATCTTTTCAACAAGAGATTACTTAGAAGAGAGTTCAGAAATTTTGAAATTCACGACATTTGGGTTGACCGAGAGAACTACTATTGCTTACTTGGGGAATCAAAAACTGCCCCCAAGTAGATCGCGCGTGCGTGCGTGCGCGTGCGGGTGTTGTATACGTACGTAACTAAGGACGTAGGTGGAAACGTGGGTAGGAACGTGGAGAAGGGGGGAAGTGTGTGTGTTTGGGATTAAAATTTAATTCTCTCTCCTCTCTCTCAAACACACACTTGACTTTTTATCATTTTTGGAAGAATCTTAGTTTGAATTTCAAGCCGAATCAACTCTTTACGAAAGGAAGGGGGCTTGAGGAAACCGAAGGCAAGGTGCTGTCTACTTAAGAAGAGCGATAATTATGCTAACAATAACACTGATAATGGTGAAGACTACAGTCAATTTTTCATATAGAGTCATTGATGGTTTTTTAATCTTTGTAGATGGCGACGATAATGTTGGGTCGTAAATGGCTTCTGATGTTGAGTAATCAATTGAGACTGGTTCTCCATTTGATTTCAGTCTGGAGATGGTGCTTATTACATCTTTTTCTTTAATCGCTAGTTGTTGAGCAAGGAAACTAATTTTTACACGCGTACGTATGTGCGGACCACTTTTAAATATGCTCATCAAATTCATCGGTGCCCTTTTGGCACCAATGATGAACACGGGAATTCCTACCACGGCTACAAATGGTCCTAGTATGAACACAAAAGAAAGAGTTGTCGTGTGCCAAGGATATATGCCTGTTTGTTCCGCTTGTTCATAAACACTGCGCGGTGTCATTATTATTCCGAAAAACCCAATTACGGTGAGAAGCACACCAAGTAGCATCAAGATCTTGCCTTTCCGTTTTGTTATAAAACCCATCTGCTACTTCCCGATATTTATTTTGTAGCTAAACTAATATCTTTTGCGCGTGATATAGACAGCGCGCGCGCTTAGTTGGGCATATTTCTGTTCTTGGAATATTCCGGATTGGGAGTAGAATATTAAATATTGTGATATCCTATTGATTTTACCTGCAGGTTACAGACGAGGGGGGCTTGAGGATAAAAAAAATGGTAACCGAAAACGAGAGTCATGTGTGTTCAAATCCTATTTGTAAAAG
>JAOUJL010000344.1 GCA_029883255.1 Candidatus Bathyarchaeota archaeon
TCAGCATCCGCCTGCCTACTAGAGTACAAGAAATAACATGAACAAAAATACCAGAATTCCAAATGGCACTATCAATGCTCATAGATACTTGCTGAGGCTAATATTCCTTGGGCTGCAAAAATAGAGAAGGTAACTGTTAGCAGAAAAGTTTAAACGATAAGCCAACACTTAGTGTGTTGGAGGAGTGTCACCACCCAGCCCTAAATGAAGGGCAGAAAGAGAACAAAAAAAGCGAAAAGGGAATAGGAATGATAAAGAGGCTTGAGTGGAATAAGAAGACGGCTTCAGCTTTTGCTGTGGCGGCTGCGTTAACCATAGTTCTAGTGGTTGCGCTGAGTCCGAGGGAAATAACGATAGCGGAAAACATAACGTTGGACCCCGTGGTTTGGACGTTTCAAAGACCCAGCCAACTGACGATTATAGATAATAGGCTGGAATCATCATACTCCAGCGGCGGATTATCAGCAACATTCCATATGTGGCTCTCCGACTACATCCCAAGGGCTGGCTCACTCAATTACGACACTTTACGGGTTAGACTCGATATAAACGCAACAACTAGCAACCCAGACAGCTTCATAGAGAGCGTTCACATAGTGGCTCACAAAGACCAAAAGTCCCAAGTAGGATGGCAAGAAGACGACCTTTATCTTGAAAATCTTTCTCTAGTGGCTTCGGCAGACGGTTATAGATGGGACACACAGGCTTACATAAAACTAGCTGGCGTAAACCACACAGGCAGAGTCTACGCCACCACGACAACCTTATGGAAACTTCTAACTCCGAACACTCAGTCGCACCAGTTGGAAGTGGCATACGAAATCGTCTACTATAATGGCACAGCCTACAACAAGGTGGTTCAACCGTTCCAGCTTAACATCGTGGGGAGTGAAACATGAACTTTGGAATAACTTGGTAGAGGTTGTTAAGAAAGTTCTAATGTTTATAGGAAGGAATCCTCAGGAAGTTATTAGATGAGTGAAAGGAGGACACCTTTTTGGAAGGGAAAAATCGAAGGGTGATTTAGATGACTGATTTTGAGCAAGTATTAATTAGTAGTTATGTTTATATGTTAAGCCAGAGTTCAATTACTCTGGAGGCGTGTCACCGCCTAGCCCTAATTGAAGGGCAGAAAGAGAACAAAAAGCGAAAAGGGAATGGGAATGATAAAGAGGCTTGAGTGGAATAAGAAGACAGCTACGTTAGTTCTGGGCGTTGTTTTTACCTTCAGCATTGTCACTGTTTTCCTTTCTGGAAGGGGAATAACGATAGCGGAGAACACGACGTTGGACCCTGTAGAATGGACGTTTCAAAGACCAAACGAGTCTGTCCAGTTTGTCTATATAAACGATAAGCTAAACGCTACTTATGTTGGCGACGGGCTCTCAGCGAATATGTATGTTACTATAGGAATATACCATGAGAATGACTCAGCCTATGATGGCGATGACCATCTGTCCATGCTCACGGTGATAAATGTAACGACCAGCAACCCGGACGGCTATATAGAGAGCGTTTACGTCGTGGTTCAGAAAGACAACGAATCTGCACTAGGATGGGTAAGGCTGCAGCTTCAACTTGAAAATCTTTCCCTCGTGGATTCGGCAGATGCCGCCAGATGGAGAACAAAGGCTTACATCAAACTGGCCGGCGTAAACCGTACAGGCAGCGTCCACGCCGGGGCGACAGCGGAGTGGAGCCTTATAACCCCGAACACTCAATCGCACCAGCTAGAAATAGCCTTTGAAATCGTCTACTACAACGGCACAGCCTACAACAAGGTGGTTCAACCGTTCCAGCTGAACATCGTGGGGAGTGAAACATGAACAGAAAGAAA
>JAOUJL010000069.1 GCA_029883255.1 Candidatus Bathyarchaeota archaeon
CGGCGAAAGTGTATCGGCAGTTAGCCACTATGATTGCCTTCTCAGCTCCAGCCGCTTTCATGGCTTTTTCCAGTTTGTTAACGTAGGCTACTCCCACTACTTTTTTGCCTACTATACACCAAATGAGTACACGTTTTCTCTCTTTGGGAATCCTAGCCAAAAGGCTGATAATGTCTTCTTGCTCCTCGCGTTTTATCAGCTTGTAGCGCCTAAGCTTCAAAAGAATTTGAGTCTTCCTTTCCTCTCCTGCCCCAGTTTTCAAAACGAAACCTCATCCCAAGAATTCCTATCTTTTCCAAAAATCTCTTAAGGGAGTCTTATATTTCGTGCAGGCTAGAATCCTGAGTCCATAATCATAAGAGATGGCTGTGTTTCTACACATAGTACAGCTGTAAACTCCGGCTGTCATCTTCGCCTCCTTCGATACCTGCGTTGGCCGAGTTTATATTGACCGCCTTGAACTCCTTCGCGGTGGGCGTTTCTTTCCAAGACGATGCGGCTGTTATATTTCCTCCTGTTTTCAACCCTCGGGTTAAATCTAGGCTTTGACTTTTCTTTCTTTGAGCCACTGATCGATCTAACCTTTCCTGCCTTCGAAAGCGATCCATGTGTCGGCATATTTTCACCTCACAACTTTGCCTCTTATCTGTGACGACGCAATATAAATATTACTAATTTTCATTACAATCGAAAATAACGCTTATATTACAAAATATAGTAACTTGTACTGATGTGGCGAAGATGCATCCTAGGGCTCCTACTTCCAGAAGATCGCCTAGAATCGCGATCGTCCCAAAGATTTACCTAATCATCACTAAAGAAGGCATAGAATTTGTAAGAGAGAGGTATTCTTATTCAGTGGCACTAGAGAGTGGAGAAATCAAATTATATGCATTTCTTATTCGGTTACTCTCCTTCTACGGAATATTGCCTCTGGCCTTGATAAAAAGGCGACTAGGAAGCGAAATTCTTGAAAAAGCGCTGGAAAACCATTATGTAACTCTTAGTGCCCTTGGACGAAAATTGCCAAAGAATGAGGTCCAAGAAGTCGTTAAAGAAGTTTGGGGAAAAATTCCCGAGGGAATCTATATTTAACCATTTATTGGTGTGGAAATATGCCGATCTCAGGAAAAATGTACGTTTGGGGAAATAGGGCAAAAAACGTTTCAAAAAGGCCTGGAGTTTACGCTCTCTATAACGCGGACAAGGTTCTAATCTACATAGGAATAAGTACCAGTCTCCGAAAAAAATTCACTCATTACCTAGAAACAAACTTTTCCAACGACCCTCGCAAACGTGAAACCAGATATTATAAGAGAGAGCCTACTTCAGAACCAGAAGACAGAATGAAGGAGCTTCTAGGCGAATACAGACAAAAGCATAGCAAGTTTCTAAAATGTAACCTACCTCCAGAAGCTCCTAAGAAAGAAGTTGCCAGCGAACGGGCGTTCTACTTCTACGAGGACACTGGCAAACCGCTATGCGAAGTAGCTTTCAACCCACAAGATTTGAGGGAGAAAATAAGGAAAGTTCCGGTTTCTTCGTTGGAGTTCCATCAAAAAAGAGGAGACTTCGCCAGATGGATTCGAAACGTTTCCAGAAATCTACAACTCGCCGAAGCTATCGAGAAAATTGACAAAACTGGTGAAGATCTTAGGAGAGAGCTCTTGAATTCATTGAACAATCCAGAAAAAGCGGCATGTCCCAGATGTGAAATTGAAACAAGCCCTGTCAAGACTTGGAAAATGGCTGGGAGGCCAAGTAAGACTGGTGAAAGACTACAGCTTACTATAGGTCACTACAAATGTCTCAAATGCAATAAAACATTCCGAAGAGTGATCGCAAAAGAGAGGATAAAAGCTTCCTGAACCTTTTTGTTTCAGTGTCTTCTCCTGTGTCTCGCGTTTCTCGCGTCTCTGGCTCGTCTCTTTCTCCAGTCCCTCTTTCTCTGAGTTTCTATCCTTTTTCTAGGATAGGCATAGTGTTTGGCACCCTGCCTTCTAAATTGATCCAACTCTTTGTAGAAGCTTGAATAACTTACCTCTTCTTTAGACAAGGATAACATGATTTCGTTCAGTTTTGTTTTGACTTCTTGTGAGGCAGTTTTGTCCCATGTCTCAGAGTAGGCTAGATAGGCCGCGTGGAATCTGAAGTCTAATGGTCTGTCAATCATTAGTTTTGTTACCTCTTCGTCGTTTGATTGTGGTTTCGGTTCCTCTGTCGTTTCAGTTTTCAAGACGAAACTTCACCTCAACAATTCTCATCATTCTCGCCTACCCCAGAGTTCCCCTTTGAGCATGTCTCTAATAGCTGCTCGAATAGCTGCACTTCGACTCGGATACATGCCCGACCTCACGAGTTCATGAAGCCCTTTCAAATATGCTTTGGAAAGCAGAACCGATACAAGTTTCATCGTCTTTCACCAATCTTATTTGGGTCGATACCTTGTTCCACACCTCTTGCAGGTGACGACGAAGATTTTTTGCATCAAACGTTGGTGCCGCACACGGTTCCACCTGCCACATTTTGGACACTTAAACAACCGGAGTCCCTTTTCATGTCGCACGTCTTCCGCGTCTATTGTCACAACACTCATTCCCGGTCTTCCTCAAGGTGTATCGTAAATTATCACATCATTCTCATCCAGCTCTTGACGAAGCTTCATGACAGCCTGATTCACTTCCTCCTCCTTCTTGGCGCCAGTGCAAACCAGTTTCCCGCTCGAGAAGATGAGAATCACCGTCTTAGGGTCCTCCATCCTATAGATGACACCTGGAAACTGCTCCGGCTCGTACATCATTCTTCCTCCTAAGTCAACTTTTCCCCCCCTCTCATAGAAGCCCTCAAGGTCCACCTTTCCGCCTAAAATGACGGAAGCAACTATATTCTGTATCTTTATGTGCAGTTTACCGCGGATAACCATGCCCGTCTTCTTCAGTTTTCTAACAACCTTCTTCAGAGCCCTTCTCGCTTCTTTCTCAGACTTGGCTCCGGTGCAAACCATCTTTCCAGTACGGAAGACCAGATTTGCTGTTCTCGGCCTCTTCGTGCGGAACACCAACCCTGGAAACACGTCTGGCCTGTACTCAACGATTGGAAACGCCTTTACCACCGCTTGTAGGTCAATTCCATGCTCTAGACTGGCGGAGGCGACGACGTTCTCAACCTTGATTTCAGGCTCCTTCTCAAGCTCGGTCAAGACTTCCTCGCCCTAAAGTGCCGCTCGAAACACTTCGGATCCGGGCAGACTATGTAAATCCTCAGCCCGGCCTTCGAGTAGAAAACATTAGCGTTTCTAAAGCTGAAACAGTCTTTGGCTTCCTTTCGATAAGGCATTTTACTCCTTCTTCTTTTTTTGGCTTCGCTTTCGCTTTGGCTTGGCCTTTGACTTTGGCTTGGAACGGGTTAACGTTATCTCCATTGTTGACACGTTTCTTGTCCTATTCTGTTCTTCAATCGATATTTCCTCGCTCCCTATCTTGATCTTGTCGACCTTCACGCCTTCAAGGAATCTGCTCCTTGCGACTTCGGCGACATCTACGGCATGGGATAACGCTCTTCCCCTAGCCTTCAATGTAACTTCCTCGGCACCGGCGTTAAAACCGGTTATGACCGCCAGTACATAATTCATCAGCGGCTTTCTCCCAACGTACACCGTAGCTACTTGTTTAGACAGAGTCTACATCTCCTCAGCTAATACCTTCTACGTCTCTTGAAGATCCTTCTTGTAGGTCTGTACCAAAACGACTCGTGCCTCTCATCAGACAGATTGTTTTCTGTGTTTACCTCTCCAATATCCTTGTCCACCTTCTCCGCCGAACCCTGTCTTCCGATGTTGAGTCTCAAGAACCCTCTGAACAACGAAGTGTAACCGTTTCTGACTTCAATCACATCGCCATCAGCAAAGGCACCGATCTGGTCGTCCCAAAGGTTCAACACTGCGCATCCCGTTTCATCCCCCACGAGTGCCTCTGCGACTCTGTGCACAGAAACGTCCCTTCGGGAGGTTACCGAACGGGGCGCTCCGATGTTAACGATCTTCACCGTTAGATTCACGTTTCTGAGACTGGGCTTCAATACGTCGATCTTTGCAAACTCGACTCCTACCTCAGACGTCATTCATGATCCCGCCATTCTCCATACACGTGATTACAGCGTAGACACAACGACGTTAGGGTAACCCTCCCACCGCTAAAAGCGGGAAACTTCCAAGGAGGTGAAAGTGGAAGACGGCGAGCGAGTTGTCCGCGTCTTAGGGAAGGTGGGATTGGGCACATATAAGAATTACTAATTTTCATTTAAATCGAAAAAATTAAATCAGGCAACAACCTCTCTATGGGAAAGAGATGTGTTCTAGACCTATGGAAGGTGATGGTTTTTGAGTGAAAGGTGGATTCAAGTTTCCGAGAAGATTCTGGGCCAGTTGAAGCATTCAGAAGAGGCTAAGAAAAAGGATCGCTTGGAGTATGTGAGGTCAATACGTTTCACGTTGAGCGCTTTGCAAAGAAGCTTGCTGGGTTGGATGCAATGGGTGAATAACCCAGATATCATGACTAGATTTACGCAAGAGGATCTGGAGACGATGAACAAAAAACTATCCGAGCTTGCCCGTTCCTTCATAGAATACGATTTAGAGGCCACCAGGCTAGGCTCCCAGAGGGGACTAAAAGCGATAAAGAAGGTTAAGAAGAAAAAAGAGGAAAGAGCTGAAGCGTTCTACGTTTAACCACAAAGTGGAGATCTTAAGGTAGTTAATCAAAAAAGAGAAGGTTATCAAAATGAACACAGCTTTTGTGAACACGGGCAGACTGTTGTGAACTTGGAGAATAGTTGAAAATGACTATCTTAGCAACCGTTAAAATATCTAAGGGTTTTCGAGTGACGATTCCAAAAGAAGCTCGGCAATTCTTGGAGTTGGAAGAGGGCGAAGAAATCGTCTTTTTCGAAGTTGAAGGAATGCTGAGTCGAGTGTGCTTCCGAAAGGCCTCAAGTGGCGAAGGAAAAGCAACGTAACAAGTCGCCAAAAATAAAATGTGTCACGTAACCACGAACAATTACTTACTAGCAGACAGCGGTGATTTCGTTGGAGAAAGACTACTTCCCTTTTCACAAAGTTCTTTCGTTCAAAACGTAACCTCTTTTTCCTTTGGTCTAACCAGTGCGTTTTCTTCGATCCACTTCCTGCCATTTGCGGTCAATTTCCACTCGGGCTTGCTGGGATCCGGTTTGAAAACTAGTCCCCTCTTGTTCATCTCGTTTAGGCGTGCTGGAACCATGGGTTTGATGCCGCTGGGCTTCAGCAAGCGTTGGAGCTGAGCTGCTGCATACATTTTTTCGTTGGAAGCGTACAGGATCAGCCCAATGGCCTCGTAGTGGGTGAGCCTCTTCCTAGTGGTTATGATTGGCCCCTCCGTAGTGAGCTTCACTATCCCCTCAAGTCGCGCTTTTGCGGTGCGGGCCAACTTTATGGATATCATTTTGCTCATTTCACTTATGAAGTTAGGGGAAACGTTCCTCAGAGTTTCCAAGATTTCTTTTGGGGTATCAGCATCGATGGTGATTTCGCCAAAAGAGACCTTAACTCGCACTCGAATTTTCATCACGTTGCTGTTTTCTCCAAATTTTTTCATGATCTACATGTATAGCAGGTGGCCTCTTGTCCCGGCTTACGTATCAGTTCACTTCCAGCTCGTCCAGTTGCCCTCCAAGGCGCATATAGTGAAATGTTTGGGTACCTTTTCTTGACCGAACTCGTGATCTTCATTATACTCGCTCTTCCGTTGAATACTTTGGGAACCGGTAAACTATCATTCGCCTCTTAGTCAACTCTCGCGCGCACGCTGTTGCATCTCCTTGTGCTTTTTCTCGCAGGAGGCGATGTGCTTAGACCATTTCGCGAGTGCCTTGCCTGAGTTTTCGTTGAACACCTGTCCGCAAAATCGGCAGCGCACGTAGATTAGGCTTCTATTTTTTCGATTCCTTGTCATCCTCAGGCTCACCTTATCCAGGTTTTGCCAAGTCTCGTACTGGTGAGTTATGTTCTCCCGCCAAGCAACCACTAGAATCTTTTCAGTTATTCTTCTGCTTCAACTGGACTCTTATCCGTTCAGGTTTTCTTCTAGTGTCAAAAGTTTCGCCAAATCTCTTTCCAAAAGGCTTATCCAACCGTGTTCAAAGTGAAAACCGGCATCGTCACTGATCAGCCTGATATTGCAGGAGTAGTTACCATCAGAGTAGCCTTTGCAATCAGCCTCTTTTTTAGGAACGTGACCACACCTGGCTTTACACAACTCGCTTACGTAATCATTTATCACTAAGTAGAGCTGCTCTGGTTTGAAACGCGGAATTCCCTCTGAGACCGCCTCGATGTCTTCGCGCTTCATTTCGCTTCTTGCAGCCTCTGTGAACCGCTTGCTGATGAGAATGCCCTTGTCATAATGTCGTTTGCCTAAAGTTTGACTCATCTCTCTGACGGTATTTACGCCACCGTACCCAGATTTCGCGGGTTCTGTTATGACGCGTATCAGTATTCGATCGTCTGACTTCGGCGGCGAAACGGTAAAATCTATTCTTCTTTCTTTTCTCCTTGTTTTTTTCATTTGGTATTCTCTGACTGCCAAAATCAACTTAGCTTTGTCAACGAGTCCTTCATAATTTGTTACGCTACTCATTTAACAATCGTACCTCTAAGAACCATTGCTCAAATCATTTCTGATACTTGACCTTTCACCTTACATATTGCGGGCTCGCATATAACTATACTAGTTTTCATTGGAATGGAAAAAAATAAATCGTATGACAACTAACCTATGTTTGCAAGGTTTAAAATGAGTTTTGTAATAATACCCAAGAAGTTCCAACAGATCATTCGGATAGCGAGCATAAACGTTGCGTGCACGGTTAATAAATTGGAAGATTTAGTCAGCAAAATAGAATTCATTAATGTATGTAAACTTAGAAAACCCCTCGAGAAAGATCGAATGAATTTGTTATGTAAAATTGCCTTACATTCATGGGAACGTTTCAAAGAAGGGGGAAAAGAGTATCGTATATGTTGTAGATGTGGGAAAAAAGAGAAACTAGGTGAAATAGACGAAGATTGATGCTCGCGCATTTCCACGAAATGCTAGGTTTGGGTCGGAATCTTCTTCCTGACAGCGAGGGGTTCACCAGGTATCTCTGGGAGTTCCTCTTTAATTTTCTGTTCCGCTATGGCGGCCGCTTCGTTTAGTATCATTTGGGCGTCCTCGTTAGCTGCCTCAAAGTTGATGTTCAAACCTGTGCTCTGACCAGTATCTATAATTATTTCGTTGAGTAGGTTTCCAATTTGCCCCAGCTCCCTTTCAGCCTCGGGTAAAACGCCAGCCAT
>JAOUJL010000345.1 GCA_029883255.1 Candidatus Bathyarchaeota archaeon
AGTCTCTGATGTTATAGGAGACCCTCTGGATTACATAACTGATCTAACCGTTCCAGATACCTCTACTTTTGAAGACGCTGTTTTTGCCCTGAAAAAGTATGGACTATGGAAAAAAGTTTCAGATTCTGTGAGAACTCATCTTAAGAAGGGGCTTGCAGACCCAAGCTTGGAGACGCCCAAAGATTTTGCTGGAATGAAAGTTCACACCTTTATATTATCTAACAATGAAGCCGTATGCGAAGTCGCAAAGAATAGAGCTGAAGAGTTGGGATTCAACTCCCTAATCTTATCCACTATGATAGAGGGAGAGAGCAGAGAAGCTGGTATTGTTCTAGCAGGTATCGCAAAGGAGATCGAAAAGAATGGCAGACCTCTTAAGCCTCCTTCCGTCCTCATTTCCGGCGGGGAAACGACCGTAACAATTCAGGGAGAGTGCGGAGAAGGCGGGCGAAATCAGGAATTCGTTCTTGGCTTTTCCCTAAAAATAGACGGCAGCAAAAATATAGTGGTCGCCTCGGTAGGTACCGATGGAACGGATGGTCCTACAGACATAGCTGGGGGCATCGCTGACGGCTATACTCTAAAGAGAGCGAAGGAGAAGGGCATAGATGTGTCAAAAAATCTTAGGGGGCATAACTCTTCCTATGTTTTTAGGCAGCTTGAAGATTATATCTTCACGGGGCCAACCGGAACAAACGTGATGGACCTTGGAGTAGTGGTTATAACCGCTTCTTAATTCATGAAGAAAGAGGGGTCTAGATTGGGGCGATTCGATATAAAGGCGATTAAAGCCAGAGAAATACTTGACTGCCGAGGAAACCCGACAGTTGAAGTTGACGTCACTACAGACGACGGGGTTCTAGGAAGAGCAGATGTTCCGGCGGGACGATCAAGGGGAAGCCACGAAGCCTTCGAGCTAAGGGATGGCGGAACCAGATACGCTGGAAAAGGTGTTCTTAAGGCGGTGAAGAACGTCAACGACATCATAGCTGCCGCACTGAAGGGGATGGATGTTAGGAAACAGAAGGAAATAGACATGGCGATGATCGAGCTCGATGGAACAGAGAACAAATCCAAGCTTGGGGGAAACGCGATCGTAGGTGTGTCCCTTGCTGTTGCTAGAACCGCAGCTAGTGCGCTTAGTCTCCCGCTCTACCGTTATATTGGAGGGCCAGAAGCCCACGTTTTGCCGGTTCCTCTGCTGAACTACATTAACGGAGGAAAACTGGCTGCAACCGACCTTGATTTTCAGGAACACATAATTATACCGGTTGGAGCCGAGACCTTCTCAGAAGCTATGGCTATGGGCACCGAAGTCTACTTTTTGCTTGGAAAGATGTTGGCGAAGAAGTATACGAAATACGTGTTAAACGTTGCAGACGAAGGAGGCTACACTCCGCCAATGAAGGACCCGAGGGAGGCTTTTGATGCGGAGTTAACAGCGATAGAGGAGCTCGGATATGGAGATGACTTCGTACTCGGCCTTGACGTTGCCGCCAGCCACCTTTACAATGAAAAAGAGAACACATACAGGTTTATGGGTGAAGAAATCTCGAGGGAGAGGTTCATGGATTTCTACGAGGACCTGTGCGGAGCTTATCCTGTTCAGTCGATCGAAGACCCGCTTCAGCAAGAAGACTTTGAAGGGTTCGTTGAGTTAACGAAGGCTTTAGGGATTCAGATCGTGGGAGACGATCTCTTTGTTACGAACGTAAAACGCTTGAGGAAGGGCATAGAAATGGGTGCAGCCAATGCGCTTTTGTGGAAGGTTAACCAGATCGGAACCCTAACCGAAGCTTTAGATGCAGCCCACTATGCCTTTGGATGCGGCTACG
>JAOUJL010000346.1 GCA_029883255.1 Candidatus Bathyarchaeota archaeon
TTCATTCATTGCCACCGCTACACCGATTTTGCACGTAAGAGCTAAGCCAGTTTTCACAGACGTTGATCTCAGAACATATACTATGAATCAGCGTGACGTTAAAGAAAAGCTGTCTAAGCGAACTAAGGCCATAATGCCAGTCCACTTGTTCGGGCATCCAGCAGACATGGACCCTATTATGAAGATTGCGGAGGAGAATAACTTGTTCGTCATTGAAGATGCTTGTCAAGCCCACGGCGCTGAATACAAGGGACGTAAGATTGGGGGAATAGGTCACATAGCGTGTTTTAGTTTTTATCCGTCAAAAAATATGACCGTTTGCGGAGATGGAGGAATTGTAACAACGAATAGCGATGAGATTGCAGAAAAAGTAAGACTGTTAAGAGATCATGGGAGAATAGAAAAGTATACTCACCAAATTGTAGGTTACAACCTGAGGTTTAATGAAATTCAGGCAACCATCGGAATAAAACAGTTGGAGAAACTACCAGGTTGGAATGAAACTCGACGGAAGATTGCTCAAGCGTATAACGAAGCCCTTGACAATCTGGTAGTGGTTCCAATTGAAGAGCAGTGGGCAAAGCGTGTGTATCATATGTACGTTATTAGAACCGAAAAACGGAACAAACTTCGAGAGTTTCTAAAGGAAAACGGCATTTCCACAGGAATCCACTATCCAATACCAATTACTAAACAACCCGCTGTGACAGACGCGCTGGGCCAAACGTACTTCTTTAAAAATTCTGAACTTGCCTCTAGAACTGTACTTTCGTTGCCCTTATACCCACAACTTGCTATGAACGAAATCGAATACGTATCTACTAAAATCAGCGAGTTTTTCGAGAAATCCAAAAGTTAAGATGGGTGTTGCAAAACGCCTTTAAGCGTCTCTAGGTAAGTTTCAGGTGTTCCTATGTCTATACGTCGTTCGCCAGGCCTTAATTTCAAAGCATAAATCTTACATCGCCTTTTTAGAAGCACTTGAATCGCATCCGCTATTTGCATTTCGCCCTTTTCATCTGGCTTTGCCCTTTCAATTCCCTCGTAGATTACGGGGTTAAAGACGTACAATGCGATTACTGCTAGGTTAGAAATAGGTTTCTTTGGTTTTTCGATAACGTTCTCAACCTCAAATAAGTAGGGTTCTACTTCCTTCCCTATAACAACTCCATACTTTTGAGGATCTTCAACTTCTTCAACAAGAAAAGCTACGTCTGCATTACGTTGCTCGAATATCTTCATCAGTCTTTTCAAGTGGCGGTTGTTTCGAGAAAAGACTAAGTCGTCTCCAGCGTGCATTAGAAATGGCTCGTTTTGAGTGAATACTCTAGCTTGATAGACAGCATCTGCGAATCCCGTTGGTTTCGGCTGATTTATGAATACTAGGATCGAGTCACTTATCTTCCTATAGAATTCTTGCAGTTCGCCGGTTAGCTCTTGTTTATTCTTGTTCTTGAGGTATTCTACAAAGCTGTAATCAGGTGTGAAATGATCTTCTATCGCTCTTTTACCCCTGCCCACTATGAAGCCGAATTCTCTAAATCCCTCATCGTATAGTTGCTCAAAAATCGCCTGCAACATAGGCTTCAAATGCACCTTGTCATCTTTTCCTTTGAAAAAGAGGGGAAGCATTTCCTTTGGAAGCTCCTTCGTTATCGGCAACAACCTCGTGCCAAGTCCAGCTGCGGGGATAACAACCTTCTTAATCACTTTGTCTACCTTCTAAACATCGAACCATCCATGTGTCTCTTGTCAAATAAAAGATATATAATTGGTGGAAGACGAACTACAATAGTTTACCACTTGACACTAGAGACTGAAGGC
>JAOUJL010000347.1 GCA_029883255.1 Candidatus Bathyarchaeota archaeon
CATGCCGTGGAGGTATTCACCGAGAGGTTTAGCTATGTCTCGACCCAGATGTATCCCTGTTTTTTCGTGGAAATCACGGTTTGATCGCAAGCTGATTTGAATCTCACCTTCTCTCGGACCTACAACAACAGCCACGTGAGCTCCTAGTCCAATCAAGGCCCTTGCAGCTGAAGCTTGGTAGGCGCCAACATGGGAAAGCGCGATCAGCCACTTCCCCATTTTCAGCAACTCTGCGCGCCGACTCGCCTTAAGCCGTGCTATGCGTTCTGAATCGCTCATCGGCAAGGAAAGCAGAGGCAAGGCTTCTTGGGCGTTCACCCCGGCGTCGATGAGATCAGCTACGGTTTTAAGTGTGGCAGAGTTGGCTAAAATGAAGTGTCGGGTGTCAAACGCTATTCCAAGGAATAAAGCCTTGGCTTCGAGTTCTTCTAGCTTAACCTCCGCTTCCTTGAAGAACTGGTATACAATCTCGCATGTCGACGCAGCTTTTTCATCACTCACGCACATCGTTGCGAGACGTTCCGTTTCCGGATGACGCGCATGATGGTCAACCACGATGAGCGGAGAATCAGATGCCCTGACTCGTTCAGCCCATTCATCCAGCTGCTGAATGGTGTTGGTGTCCAATAACACAATAACGTTTGCTTCCTCAATACGTGGATGCGTCGTCAGTTTTATGGGCAATGACTTTAACATAAATTTGGTAAGTTTGCTGGGTCCTTGGGCCGCTGCAATTTCAACGTTTAATTTAGGTCGTAGGCGCTTCAGTAGTCTAAAGAAGGCAAACGCTGCGCACACTGCGTCTGGATCAGCGTTGTGATGGCACAATAAAACGATCAACTTAGCATTGTGTTTGTCTATGAGGAGCATTATTTTGTGGATTTGCATGTAAGCGCCCTCAGATATCTTTCAATAGATGCGAAGGCTTCTTCTGAAGCTTCGTTGACCAGCCTTTTAACATCATAATTTTTCATAAGGGGCGACAAGTTGACTTCTACGTCGACGTTCACGGTGACGGGTTTTGTCCCTTCGGTGTCAATGGTTATGTCAAGGGTAGAAATTCTATTTGAAGAAATCTTTGACAGGATATGTTTTCTCGCCGCCTTTTCTGCAATTTCGCAAAGCTCTTCCATCTGCTCAGAAGTAAGTTCGGGTATACGTATTTCTTCCAAAAACTTTCATCCTATGGAGGCGGTGGCGAAAGCGGACGCAGGTCACGCTGCAGTTTCGTCTGCAAATCCTTCACTTGGGTCCGTAGCCGCTCCTCCTGTTTACCAAGAACGTTAATCCTCATGTTAAGAAGGTCTTTCCGTTCATTCAGTTCAGTTATCACCTTACCTTTCTCCGCCTTCACTAGAAGCGAACCAATGGACTTGTAAATTGTCGCGGAGTCGGTCAGTTTTTCCAACTCGCTTAACGCCTGCTCCACCTCAGTAAGCTCCAACTCAAGCTGCTGCTTCTGCATTAGAACCGCCTGCAATGTCTGCTGTAACTGCTGAAGCCTCAACAACCGCTGTTGAACTTGAGGTGGAAGCCTAGAAATATCCTCGCTCATCACAATTCCTCAAACCGTCGTTTCTCAACTCTGTCTGCATTATAACGTCGCGTTAATTAAGCGTTTTCACGCAAGACAGCTTCCGTAGCCGATTTTACCATCCAGCCCTCACTGATTAATAGCGTTCTCTGCGCAATGTCTTATCCTACATTTTAGAACAGGACCAATATTTTGAAACGTGTCATCTTATTTATCGGCAAATTGAAGCTTTTCAACAGATTTCAATACTGTTTTCGTTAAAAAAACCCAACGAAGG
>JAOUJL010000348.1 GCA_029883255.1 Candidatus Bathyarchaeota archaeon
GCTGTTCGATCATTTTCCACACGAACTGACATACCGATCTTAAGGTTCTTTACAGCAACACTTGTTAGTTGTGCCAGCAGTCTCAACCCATCTTCAAGCTCCGCTATGCATGCATGCGCATTAAAGCCAAAAAACAGAAAAGGAGAGAATTAAAGAGCAATAACAAACATGAGGCGCTCAACCAATTCCTTATAGCGGTTTCGAATAGTGACTTCAGTTACCTGAGCAATTTCAGCTATTTCCCGTTGAGTCTTCCTTTCTCCAGTCAGTACAGATGCGATATAGCTGGCGGCTGCGGCTATGCCGGTGGGTCCTCTACCAGAGGTGAGTTTGAGTTGTTGTGCAGTATTAAGGATTTTGTGAGCAATTTCTTCAACTTTTCCTTGCATGATGAGTTGGTTGGAGAATTTGGTCACATATTGACTAGGTTTTACGGGTGGAATAAAATAATCAAGCTCCTTGACCAAGAACCTGTAGCTGCGTCCCACTTCCTTCTTGGCGATGCTAGACGCTTGAGCGATTTCCTCAAGTGTTCGTGCGAGTTTGCACTGTCTACAAGCCACGTAGATAGCAGCAGCAGTTACACCTTGAATGGACCGCCCACGAATGAGATGTTCTTTAACGGCTTTTCGATAGATGACCGAGGCGGTTTCCAAGATATTTTTTGGCAGATTAAGATTGTTGGCTATTTTTGAAATCTCAGATAAGGCAAAGGCAAGGTTCCTCTCAGTAGCGTCAGAAACCCTGATGCGACGTTGCCACTTTCGAAGCCGATAAATCTGAGCCTTTTGCCCAGGAGAAAGCCTCTTTCCATAAATGTCACGGTCATGCCAATCAATCATAGTGGAGAGCCCTTTATCATGAATAGTATACGTAAGAGGCGCGCCGACACGAGTTCGCTTAGCACGTTGTTCGTGGTCAAACGCGCGCCATTCTGGCCCTCGATCTGCGATTTTAGAGTCAACAACGAACCCACAGTCCATGCATACAATTTCGGCGCATTCATAGTCCCGCATCAATCGGGCACTCCCGCATTCAGGGCACTGCCGAACCCTTACGGGTTGCGTGGGAATTTCTCTACTCACTTTCTTCTCCTTCTCTTCACCGTTTTGGATTTGGAGGATGGGATGAAGTAAAGAACACGATTAACGAGACGATGTAGGTCACCTATCTCGGTCTTCACCGAAACGTACGGAGAGGAGACAGGCCCGAAAATGTCAAAAACTGTTCCTACGGGCTTAAGTTTTTCATCGACAACTCTGTCTCTGATTCGCGGAAGACTTTCTGCCTTAAGAATCATATTGCGATTGGAGCTTATGTGAAGGACTCGACCAATTCTCTGCAAACTTGCGTATTCCCCTCACAAAAAACAATGTTGTCAATGAACCGCGTTATTTAAACATTTCTTTTGGAGCTTCTATTTTTGAGCCTTTCTGGGCTTTTTCTCCTTTCTAAGCCCGTTTTCAGCCATTAATAACCTCCTTCACGTCTCAGAGAAATGGCATATGACACCGTAATGATTAAAACACTTGAGATTCATAACATGTTAGGTATCAACATGCGAAAACGAGACAAAATCGTTCTTTGGCCTGTTTACTTTGATTCCACAAAAACTAGGTTAGAAGGGCGAAAGGTTCCCAAACGCCTCGCCACACCCTCACCCAAACTAGATGTAATTCAAAAAGCAATTGAGCAAATCGGTCTTAAACCCGAAGTCGTTCCCGGTCCTGCACGTCCGAACGCTCCCTGGCAAAAAACGGGTTTCATTGTCACAACTAAAAAGGGGCCCAAAACTCAGATC
>JAOUJL010000349.1 GCA_029883255.1 Candidatus Bathyarchaeota archaeon
TCCTCTGCATAAACGATACAAACAATTCTCTGCTGCTCTTTCATCGAAGCTAAAAGCGTCCTACAACACCAACTCGATTCCGGTGAGAATGGGCGACACAGTTCATATCATGAGGGGGGACCGTAAGGGATTTGAAGGGAAAGTCACCGGAGTTAACCGAACGAAATATAGAATCTTTGTTGAAGGAGTAACACAGGAGAAAGTAGACGGAACCTCAATGCCCATCCCTATTCATCCATCTAAGGTAAGAATTACTCGTCTCAATCTTGATGACAAGTGGCGCAAAGAAACACTAAAACGAAAAGGCGTCGGCGAAAAAATAGAGTTACCAAAAGAGACGGCCGCGGAAGAAACAGAGCCAAAACCTGCAAAAAACCAGCAGAAAAGAAAGAAAAAGGGAACTCGCAAAACTACGGCAAAAACCAGAGGAACGTAAATTGGGGAAAAAAGGCGGAAAAAAGCATTTAAAACGAAAACCAGCTCCAAAATTTTGGCCCATTCATCGAAAAGAATTCGTTTGGGCAGTCAGACCTAAGCCGGGGCCTCACCCAACTTCACGTTGCATACCACTTGCGCTTATTGTCCGTGATATTCTTGGACTCGCAAAAACACGAAAAGAAGCAAAAACAATAATTTCCCAAGGAAAGATAAAAGTCAACGGAAGATTACAACTAGAAGAACTTTTTCCAACAGGCCTAATGGACGTCATTTCCATACCTGAGATGAAAAAAACGTATCGAATTTTACCCTCTGAAAAAGGGTTGATTCTTCATTCCATTGGACCCGAGGAGGCGCTATTCAAACTCTGTCGAATCGAAAACAAAAATGTCATCAAAGGCGGACGAATGCAGCTTAATCTTCATGATGGAAGAAACATACAGGTTCAAGTGCAAGACCCCAGAAAACCTGAAGAAGATGTCTATCAAACATTAGATGTTTTGAAAACAAGTATCCCTAGTCAAGAAATTACTGCACACCTGAAGCTAAGTGAAGACATACACGCAATTATTGTTGGAGGAAAAAACGTGGGTAAATACGGCAAGATCGCTACCGTAGAAAAACGCCCAGGCCAAAAACGCAGAGACTCGCTGGTTACCATCGAAGGCAAAAACGGAAATCGCTTCCAAACAACTCTTAATTTCATCTTCATTACTGGTGACACCCAGCCGTGGATATCTTTGCCGGAGGATAATTGATTTGTCAGAAGAAGAAATTCGCAAGAAATGGCGCAAAGACCCTATGCTTAAATCCAAAATTGAAAAAGTAACTGTCAATATCTCTGTTGGAAAGTCTGGAGAGCCTCTTGAAAAGGCATCAAAGATTCTTGAGCAACTGACTGAACAAACGCCTTGTAAGCGAAAGGCCAAGAAAACAATACGGGATTTTGGTATCAGAAAAGGAGAACCGATCGCTTGTGTTGTGACTCTTCGGAAGGAAAAAGCAAGGAATTTTCTTCAGAAAGCTTTTCATACAGTTGATAATAAACTTTCAAAGGGCTGTTTTGATCGTCACGGAAACTTTTCTTTTGGCATTAAGGAACATATAGAGATACCCGGCACCAAATACTTGCCAGAACTCGGCATATATGGCATGGATGTTTCAGTTACTCTTGGTAGACCCGGATACCGCGTTAAACGAAGGCATCGTGCCAGATCTAAAGTTGGACTAGACCACCTATTGACACTTGAGGATACGATGCTATTTGTTAAAGATGAATTCGGAGTTGAAATCGTATAGGCTGAGGGAACTTGTATGGGAAAACAGAAGCCTAAAAAAGAGCGAAAATACGGTAA
>JAOUJL010000070.1 GCA_029883255.1 Candidatus Bathyarchaeota archaeon
CATCCACACTCGCGAGCAACTTGATATTAATGTCCAAATCTTCATTTTTTACCAATTGGCGCATTGCACCGAGAGCTGCCGCTATCCCAGATTTGTTGTCTGCTGCGCCTCGGCCATACGCTTTTCCATCCTCAATGGTTAATTTGAATGGAGGATGCTTCCACCCTTCACCCGGGGGAACAACATCAAAATGGGACTCAAGAAGCAACGTCGTATCAGACCCTGAATCTAAAGTCACAATCACATTTGGACGCGACAATCCATCCTTAGCAGCCTTTTCCCCATTTAAAATCTCGACGTCTAAAGCACTTTTCTTGGCTTCGTCTACAATAATAGAAGCGCATTTGTCATACCCCACCTTCGTTGTTGAAACAGTGTCCACTTCAACCAGTTTTGAAAGAAGCTCGATTTCATAGTCGATAGAACTCAAATTTCAACTCCACCTGAAAGGTTTTTTCAATAATATTACTTCACATCTACATAGGCCATAAATAAGGATATAGTATCTGAAAAGAAAACAGTAGGTTTGAGCGAGCAATAGAGGCATTCAGGAGTGCGCAAATAAGCGCGAATTTCCGATGAGAATGCGAAGTGTTTATGCAAACTAACAAGGCAACTAAGATTTTACATCCGTGCTACTTCCAGTTCTGAAACCACGATTCAAAATTTGGAAGTGAATGTTGTATTCTCCTGATGAAAAATTCTTCGCCATATTCCATTTCGTCGATTGTCTTCTTGAGAAAGTTTTCACCATACCTTTGATAAAGTTCTTCTGCCATCAACATGAACTTTCCATATTGATACCAGAAAAGATTAGTAGCTCCCGGCATCGACACCATCTCCTTGTATTGCTTGCCAAAGCAACGCAAGTTTGTGTATTTAACCAGAGACTTCCCACCTTCGTAACAAATCTTCCCTATCAAAAACCACTTTTTAGCGTATTCGTCACTGCTCTTCTTTAAGAACGAATAAAAAACGTATTGACAGAAGAATTCAGTAAACCACGCTAAGTCTGAAAAGTGGAACGCTGAAGAGGATATTATCTGGAAGAAAATATGGTTAGTTTCACAAAAAACGTGAGTAAACTCATGCACTATTGTTAATGAGAAGAGATTTAAGTTGAAGTTTTGGAAAAAGGACGATTTAAAATCTCTACCTTCTTGTCTAATCGTTGACAGAAACTCCTCCTTCAATCTTTGAGGAGCCGCATTACATAAGGTAAACAAGCCTTTTCTCCAGAATTCAGGAACATCTGAGCTGTAATAGACCAGGTGGGGCGTATGATAGGGCTTAAAAAAGGGACCATGCTCATATTTCTGCGGCAATTTAAGCCTCTTCCAATCCTCAGCGTCCAACACAAGCAACTCCACCTCGGGTTTCTTCTGGAAAAAGTCGATAAGATACGCATACGCTTGATTACCAGCATCAATCAGAACTTTAGCTTGCTTGCCGTAACCCTTAGAATAATGCCCTGAAATAAACTCTAATCTCATGCTTTCAAAATCGCCTAGTTGCAACTGGTATCCACCTTTTCAATAAATCAGTCATCTTTCAATGGATGCTGTGATTATAAGGGTTAAGCTCTAATTAATGTTCTTTACTTCGGTAGTACTGATAGCTTTTTCCAGTTTTTGACGACTCGGGTGGCACCGTTGGCTAGGTAATCTTGAGGTGAAAAACGTTTCTTTCTCAGCAGACCTACTTTGTCAGGAACGGGATGTTTTCTGTAGGCAGCGAAGAAACCTGGATAGTCGTCGACCACCCGAATAACATTGTACCGTTTCAGTATTTTGGAGAATATGGTGGATCGGATCTCCACCACCGAAGATTGTGAAGAGTAGCTCATCCAGTCGTTGAGAGCGAACATTTCCAAGTCGGTTCCATGCGTAGGGAAACCGAATTTTCTCAATTCGTCTAATGTGAGTTGCCGCATGTTTTCTGTTCGTCCAGTCAGATAAGCCAATTTGTAGTCTTTACTCCAGTTCTGGAGAACTTCCGAGGCATAGGGAATAGGTCTGTCAAGTTCGATGAGATCAGCCCCACCTTCTTCGATGCAGAGAGTAAGCATCCAAAACTTCTCCCAAACCTCCCTGTTTGAAAAAGCATATTTCCTAAGAATTTCCAGCGATCCTTGAGACTCCACCTCTTGCCTAGGAATCTCTCTGCCCAGAACACGACACCATGCCGCGTATCTTCTGCGTTCAGTGTCAATTATCGTATCATCAATGTCGACGACGATGGCGTCCATAAGACCTATTCTCCAGCGGATCGATTCTTGGCAAAGTCTACTGTCCTTTTCTTTATAAGGAATGTGTATGCTAACTGACAAAGCAAAACGTATAGTTATTCACTTTTTGTAAGGACTTTTCTCCATCAACGAAACCGTATCGGATATAAAATCTTTTTATCAAACTTGATTGACTTGTAGAAGTGATGTGCTTGCAAAATAAACGTGGACGAGAGAGCCACTAAAGCTTTTAGCACCATGCTGTGTGGAATCACCTTGAACGACAAATTTGACGCGGTTGTTGTCGGAGGCGGCCCATGTGGCTCATTCTCTGCATTTACAATGGCAAAGCAGGGCATGAACGTTATAGTTTGTGAAGAACACAAGGAAATTGGTGTCCCCACCCATTGTGCTGGGCATCTGAGCCTTTCCGGTCTGAAACGTTTAGGCCTACATTTGCCATCGAACGTTGTTGATAACGAGTTTAAAGGAGCAGTTTTACACTCTCAGCATGGAAAGGAATTTTCTGTTAGGTTCAATTCTCCAGTAACTTGCGTTGTTAACAGAGAACTTTTCGACAAATATCTTTCCAATCTCGCCATGAAAGCGGGAGCGCAATACCTTTTTGGATCAAAAGCAGAATCGTTGGTTGTAGATTCTGGTTTTGTCAAAGGAGTTGCTATTAGAGGAGAGAGAACTAAAGAAACCTTAACATCCAGCCTTGTGATAGACGCTGAAGGATGCTCATCTGTTCTTCTAAAGAAAGCGGGACTACAAACGCTGGATTGTTCTATGATCGTGAACGCTGTCCAAGCTGAAGTTGATAGAGCCGATGACGTAAATATAAATGCTGTTGAAGTGTATCTCGGGCGAGAATATGCGCCAGGTTTTTTCGCTTGGATAATTCCGAAAAGAAACATGTCAGCTAGGGTGGGTTTAGCCACAAACATGGGTAACCCTCAAGAACATTTACATCGATTCATGCAAAAACATCCAGTGGCATCCAAAAAACTGAGAAAAAGCAAGATTACCCGCCTCTCTTTCCACCCTATCTCGCTGGGAGGAGCGATTCCTAAGACCTATTCAAATGGTCTTCTCATCGTAGGGGACGCAGCCTCGCAGGTGAAGCCCACAACAGGTGGTGGCGTAATATTTGGACTAATATGTTCCAGGATTGCGGGGAACATTGCCTATGAGGCCTTACAGAACCACGATTTTTCCGAAACCTTTCTGTCGCATTACCAATCTAGATGGAAGGAACGAATAGGCTTCGATCTAGCTGCAATGCGCCAGATAAGGAAACTGCTCAACCGCCTATCTGATTATAAAATTGACAGAATTATTGACTTGTGCGCAAGATTAGGGATAGATGCTATTCTAGAGGAAGTTGGAGACTTAGACTTTCAAGGGGCATCACTGATTCGTATGATTCGGCGCCCATCAACGCTCGCCATAACGCTTTACTCTATTTTTTCAGCGCTTACTACATCAATCTAGAAGTAATAGATGAACACTTAAGCCGACATGAAATAATTGAGATGTAGACCCAGAATGCCTGGATTCAAATATAAAACCTCCAAGAAAACCCGCATATTTGTACGGTTTTGACGCACATGCATGCATGGCGTGTAGATTTTAGAGTTGACGTAGCATTTGCAGTTTATTTGGGTGCACGTCAGAGGTTTCTGGCGCGCTTTTTTGCTTTTTTTATGTATTGTGAGACGGGGTAGTCCAGGCTGATTTCTTTGCAGTTCATGCAGATCCAACCTATCCTGAGTGATCTTTGTCGTCCGCTTGCTCCGCTGTGCACGTAGATACATCGCATTCCCAAGCCACATCTTGGGCATTCTGGTGCTGGCGTCCTTGGCATTTTCAGAAAGAATAAATGTTGCACAACAATTTAAATACTCGTGTAGACTTGGCGATCTAGTAAATAATTGATAAATATTCCATAGTTATTCTGCATTCATGCACATATGTTTTAAAAATTTGATGATCTCAGAAGAGGAAGACCAACCAACTTCATCTGTTTAAGCTTTCCCTCCTCGTAGGCACGTATCCGACATCGCCACTTTTCCCGTTGCTAAGAAAACCTAAGTACAATTTAAGTGTCACTGAGTAGTTGGTTTCAGTATGCTTTGAAACCTGTGTTCTGTTGGAGTTCTTAATGATGTTTCGGGACTATGTATCTGTTGGAAAAAATCAAGGTTTCAAATATAAACAGGTCATTATCCTTCGAGTCGACTTGGGAATGAGTGAAGGAAAGATCGCGGCTCAAGCTGGGCATGCAGCAGTTTCCGCGGCTGAGAAAGCGAGGAAGAAAAATCCACGCTGGTGGAGCACTTGGATGAAGGAGGGGCAATGTAAAATAGCTGTGAAAGCACGGTCTGAGCAAGAGCTTTTGGAGCTTGAGAAAAAAGCCAAGAAGCTGAAGCTGCCGTCAGCGTTGATTACCGATAGGGGGTTAACTGAACTTCCATCAGGCACTGTAACATGTTTGGGAATAGGACCCGCCCCATCAAGCCAAGTGGACAAAATAACGGGCAGCCTCAACCTTTTCTGAGGAGATTCTTTGAACGTTCCCAGGTTGGAGAAACAGCTTGGAATAGAAGTTTATGCCTCTTCATCACTGGGTATCGGTGGAAAAATTCGTCAGTCCTCTGAAGATTTTATCGTCGAAGAGGCCTTAGTTGACGGTTCAAAGGCTGAGGTTTCACCGGTTGAAACTCGACAACTTGCAGGAAAAGGACGCTATCTCATTTGTGTGCTGGTTAAACGGGATTGGGATACATTTCTTGCAGTGAGAAAAGTTGCGAAACGGTTGGGCATAAGTCCTAAGCGAATTCAAATAGCGGGCATAAAAGACGCTCATGCTCTCACCGCCCAGCACATCAGCATCCGCCGCATCACACCTGAACAAGTTTCGCGGGTTAAAATCAAAGACATAACCCTCCGTCCACTGCGTTTTTCCGAAGAAATGGTTTTCTCTCAACTTCTTCTCGGCAATCAATTTCGCGTCTTAATTAGAGCAATATCCCATACATCCTCTGTGATCGAACGGCGAGTTAAGAAAGTGCAAAGTGAATTGTTGAGCTTGGGCGGAGTTCCAAATTTTTTTGGGCACCAACGATTCGGCACCGTCAGGCCTATCACTCATCTAGTAGGCCGTTCTATCACTCAAGGCGACTGGAAAAATGCTGCCCTCATCTTTCTTGCCCAACCGAGCCCACATGAACACCCAGATGCAAGAGAAGCACGACAACAACTGCGGGATACACGAAACTTTAGAGAAGCACTTCGTCTTTTTCCACGATATCTAAGATATGAACAAATGATGCTCACTCACTTGAATAAGCAACCAAAAGATTTCGTCGGAGCGTTCCGAAAGTTGCCTCTAAAACTGCGCAGAATCTTCGTTCAAGCGTACCAATCTTTCCTTTTTAACAGGTTTCTCAGTCAAAGAATGCGGCAAGGTATTCCCATTAACGAGGTTCAAGTCGGAGACTATGTGGTAAGCCTTGACAAACAGGGGATTCCAACAGATGAGTTCACGTCGGTGACTACTCAGTTTCTCTGCCATGTTGAAAAAGCGTTAAACGAAGGCAAGATGCGTGTTGCTATTCCACTTCTAGGCTTCAAACAAAACCCTTCTAAGGGAGTACAAGGCGAAATTGAGCAGGAGATTATTGAAACCGAAAACGTGATTCCAAGGAATTTCTATGTACCTTCTATGCCTGAAATAAGCGCACCTGGCCGATTGCGAGCGATTCTAGCACCCATGATCAAACTTTCTATAGAACGGCCAACTAAAGATTTGGTGAGCCCTTCCAAGCAAGAGATAAAGCTAAACTTTACGTTGCACAGAGGCTCCTACGCAACTGTTCTCTTACGAGAATTCATGAAATCACGAAGTCTGATAAAAGCTGGCTTCTAAAGAGTGAGTTAGCGACAATCTTAAATCAAGGTGCCGAAGGAATGCAAAACAGTTATAGGATGTAGGAAAATGAATGCTCAAAAAGCGATACGTTTCATTAAGGAAAACGGAACAGCGCTAGAAAAATACAGATTAGGGTATTTGCTTGGTGAGGAAAAGAGTAGCGAGTTGCCACTGAGATACTTGAGGAAGCTTCAAAATGTTGATGGAGGCTTTCCCTACAACAGCGAGAAAGGTAAAGAAGGCAGTGTTAACGTCACAAGTGGCAACCTAAGCCTTTTGATTGAGTTAGAATTGGGTGAATCGGACGTCTGTAAAAAAACCTTAGAATACCTACTAAACATTCAAGGAGAAGACGGAAGCTGGGACGAAAACAAAGCGATCAACCAGTATAATCCGCCTTTTTGGGATACACCCGGCGACTTGAAAACAAAAATGTGGTTAACCACAAGCATCTCAAACGATCTGATCAAGCTCGGCTACGAAAAATCCCAAGCCGTAAGGAAAACAACAGAATTCCTCCTTAAAAAACGAGACGAAGAAGGGCAATTCGCCGGCTTCTTACACTCGACCTGGATTGCAGTCGGAGTGTTCGGTCAATTAGAAGGAGCTGGCTCGGAAATTGTGAAAAAAGCGTTAAGAGTAATAGATAGAAACCTTAGTCGAATGGAAGATGGAGCTTCAGATTTTATTTGGTGTCTGGAATGTTGCTATACTGCTGGGATTTCTGAAGAGGAGTCTGTCGTTAAGAAGTGTATTAACAGAGTGATTGAGTTACAGAGAGAGAGTGGAGCATGGACATCAATAGATGGAGAAAGATACACCGTTTCCACAACTATCAGCGCATTGAGAGTTTTGAAAATGTATAGAGTTTGGAAACGTTGAATGAGCTAGGGTGTGAGCCTGAATCGGTCTCTTGGAAACAGTACAACGTCGCGTATATTCTTCTTCCCGGTAAGCATCATAATTAGGCGCTCTAAGCCTATGGCCCATCCTGCATGTGGAGGCATGCCGTAGTCAAATGCTTTCAAGTGAAA
>JAOUJL010000350.1 GCA_029883255.1 Candidatus Bathyarchaeota archaeon
CTAAACTCGCCGCCCTCTCACCTCCACCAATAGCCTTCGCCACCAATTTAGTGTTTCCCATTCTTGAATCATAGATTATCATCTCCCAAGCATGATGCATCCATGCCGAGTTTACCTTCTCCATAGTGAAACGAAACCTGATGATGAAACCAATGTCAAAAGGAGACAGGGCGAGAACACTATTTCACTTGACTATATGCCCTTTTGTCCATTACCCTCTGCCCTACAAATTGGTAGAGAGATTAAAAAGAGAGTAAATGAAATTCTAGGTATAAGAGAGGCGGAAGCTAGAGTTTCAAAACATGTCATAAGGAACGAAATCAACAAAACCCTACAGAGACATGAAGATGACTCAGAAAAAGAGAATCTTAGTGTGCCCAAAATGTGGTTTCAGATTCGACATTAGCTATGCCAGAGCATTTGCATGCAGAGGATGCCCCTCGCTTGTGTCCTGCGACAATGCAAAATGCCCCAAGTGCAATCACGAATTTCCCATTCGATGACTTCTCACAGGAACCAAGCTACCTAAGGCTTGTTCTGGATTAGTGTGGCTCTGAAACCCAGTAGGATTTTTTGCTCTCCAGATACTCCTTCTTCCAAATCGGAGCCTCCTTCTTGTAACGCTCCACAGCCTCTCTCAGAACTGGAAAAACGTTCGTTCTGTGAGTACCGGCAACGACAACGTAAACCAACTCCTCAGAAACGTTAAACTCCCCGACGAAATGGTGGATCTGCACATCTACTACGCCAGGCCTTTTTCGAAGCTCTTCACAAATATTGTTAAGAACTTTATCGGCTTTTTCCTCGTAGGCTTCCAGCTGCAGTTTTTTTACAGTCTCGCCGTGTGTGGTTTCGCCACGGACTACACCTACGAACACTCCGAGGGCGCCAGCCTTAGGAAAATCTGGTTTGTTCTTGATTGATTCAATGACATCAAAGAGGGAAAGCTCTCCTTTGCTGCTGATGCCCGCGTGTTTAACCATATAGGTACACCGCATTTTATTGAACTATGTCATTTGTAAAGCTTTGGAAGCAGAGTGTAATCTAAGTAAAAGGAGCGTCTTAAAAAGTGTGAAGATGTAGACCTATATCACGAGCCGTCAAGACTTTTAGAAAGATTCTCATTGACCCCATACCTAGCCAGCTAGCCAATCAGCTTGGCCAGGGAATCACCAATCCAATAGGAAACGATAATGACGAACATGGCTATTAAAATATGCTCCAAGATAATTTTCATCGGACTTTCCTTCTTCATTTTGGCGATGTAAAAATTGAAAATAACAAGTAGTAGCATTCCCCAAGCAATAGCAACAAGAATACCAGTTCCCAGCTGCTGAAAAAGCAAAAGGGGAATAGTAAAAGTCAAAATAAAACCGCAGACGGAAAGAAAGGTGAAAATGGTGGTCACCCAGATTTCCTTCTGAGAAAATTTAGATTTTCCCCCTTTCATTTCAGATTCTTCTGCCAAGTGCCAACCACAAGCATCGGCTAAACCATCAGCTACTGCCATAACTACAAGCCCAGCAACGATCACAAACCTATCCGAAGTAGCTGAATCTAGTCCAACAAGCATCCCCAAAGCCGTAATTGTTCCTGAAGTTATGCCAAAGGAAATCGCGCTAAGCACTTGTTGGTTCATCTTGTTACCCTTTTCCACATTTTGTTTTCGTATTCCAGTGCAAAGTGGGATTCGGTATTTCCGATATAAACATATCTATATGCTCACACGCAAAACGCTTCTTCTTTAGAGTTGAATTTTCCAAAAGAAGACAAAA
>JAOUJL010000351.1 GCA_029883255.1 Candidatus Bathyarchaeota archaeon
CGAAGACTGACGGTTATATGGGAAACATCGGAGAAGTGATAAGAAACATTGAAAATGCGGAATCTTCTTAAAAATGAGACTGTACAGACTATTATCCTAATCGCTATTATCATAGCTGTTGTCGCCACTTTCTGGTTCGGTCTAAGGTTTGCTCTAAGGACAGATTACCCCTTGCTGGCAGTTGCTTCCGGAAGCATGGAAGATACATTGTTTAGGGGCGATCTCATTATGGTTCAAGGAGGACTGAACTTCACCGAACTTAACGCTGCATTTGAGGAGGCTCAACCCCCAGGCGAAATTGTTGTTTTCTATGATCCTCGATATGGTCGAACCCCTGTCTATCTACCTGTAGCTGGAACAGATACGCGTCTCATTGTACATCGCGCAATAAGCAAAGTTAAGAATAACGGCACATGGTATTTCCAGACAAAAGGAGACCGCAACGTTAGTCCAGACAGCTGGTCAGGACCAGAAACTTGGGAGGGTAGAATATCCGAAAACCTTTTGGTCGGCAAAGTTGTCGGAAAAGTGCCATGGCTTGGTCATATCCCATTGTTTATGCACGAGAATCGTATTTCAGCAACAATAGTTATTATCCTTTTGTTCGTTGTATTAATTGTAGTGGACTTTGTTTTCCCTAGAAAGAGGAAAGAGAAACAGAAGGTCGATAAAGAAAGCTGTTGAATTCTTCTAAGCAAGAAATGTGCGCCGATGACCCATTAGAATTTTGTCGACTCATTCACTATTCGGCAGTCCAGTGTTCTTGCTTTCCTGCTTAGGTTGAGAGATATTTCAAGAGCAGAGTTTCTCTGCTATTTGTTGAGTCTGCCACTGTGTATTCCGCTTTGAACCTGTGGAGACCTCATCGCAGTTCCTCTGGAAAAATAGCCTCACTTATAAAGACATAGGTTTTATAAGACGCTGTATTATAAGTGAAAAAAGCTTTGTATCGGGTGTTGAGATGCCAAGAAGCAAGGCTTCTGTTAAGATAGAAAATGTAGTCGCGTCTGCAAGTTTGAATCAGAGGGTCGACTTGAACGCTATTGTGAAGGGCTACCCAGGAGTGGAGTATCGTCCAGAGCAGTTTCCAGGCCTGGTTTTCCGTCTAAAAAGACCTAAGACCGCCACTCTGATCTTCAATTCTGGAAAGATGGTTTGCACAGGTGCCAAATCGGAGAAGGAGGCACGGAGGGCTGTAAGAAAGGTCGTCAAGGAGTTAAAGAAGAGTGGCATAATCATTATTGGCAAGCCTGAGCTGAAGATTCAGAACATCGTCGCCTCAGCGACTTTGTGGGGGAATATCGATTTGGAGAGGGCGACCTACGAACTTGGGAAGACTATGTACGAGCCCGAGCAGTTTCCAGGCTTGATTTACAGGATGGATAAGCCCAAGGTTGTTATTCTTTTGTTTGCAAGTGGGAAGCTGGTTTGCACTGGTGCCAAGCATGAGGATGATGTTTTTGAGGCTGTTGAGAAGCTTCATAAAATGCTTGAGGATCAGGATCTGATTTTCTACGAGGAATGATTAAAAGCATCGCTAGACACGAAATATTTCGAACCCGGATCTAATCCGCTGCAAAAAGTGTGGAGAGACAATAGCGGATCCTAAGAAAAGGGCGTCAAGGTTTGAAAGAACCCATGAAAGTCTTCTCCGCTATGCTTAAATGAGTCTCATGAAAATCTTGTAATCACTCGAAGAGGAGCTATCATGGTTGATATATGGCTTCCATACGGAAAAACCGAGGTCTGTGCAAGAATTCCCACAA
>JAOUJL010000071.1 GCA_029883255.1 Candidatus Bathyarchaeota archaeon
GATGTTAACCGGAACCGACCAACTTTCATACGCTACGATACTAACTGTAGCCATTTTAACTTGGAGCATCGCTGCGTCGCCCATGTTGGTGAAGTAGCCGGGTATTAGGCGGTTGGGCATGGTGATGCTGGATTCGTCTGATCTTTTTAGTTTCGTTCCGGTTCCAAGCACTATGTCAGATTCTCCTATTCCCACAACGTTGAAGGTGACTGCGGCAAGAGCTCCGGGTCCAGAAACTGGTGTAGCGACGCTTGCGGATGTCAGCGATAACACTCCGTTGACATTGTCGAAGTTTCCAGCTGTGAAGGTGGCGCCTGGCATGAGGTCCGCGGTATACAAGTATTCAACTTCGATTAGAACCCAGTCTGGCGCAGTTGTGAACGTTATTTCGCCTGTACTGTAGACTATAGTGTAATCTTTAGTTGCCCCTTTCTTCATTTTTGTTCCGTTGACGTAAACGGTCTCTGTCCCGTCCACTACGGGCGCTTTGGTTGTATAGTATATTGTTTTCGAGTTGTCGCCAACCCACGTGTCGGTCATGGGCATTCCCCCTCCGTTGTCAACGCTGCTACCTTCTAGGACGGAGGCGTTGTAATTTAGGGTAAACTCGTACCTCGAAACGTCGTTGGAGCCCACAACTTCGGTGGCGTTGTAGTCTGTGCATATAGAGACCGTATAGGTTGCAGCGTCTGGGTTTATAGTGGTTTTGGGTACAACTGCAATGTACGGAGAGTAAACGACAACCCATGCTTCTTCATTCTTGTTGTTGGCTGTATTCGTTTCCCGCATCACCTCATCGGCTACAGCAATGATCGTGTGGTTTCCTTGCGCTGCATATGTTGTGTCCCAAATGAAGAGTTGGCTCCAGAAATCTCCAGCTGTCAGATTATCCACCTTCATTGAGCCTACGAGGAATTCTGCGTGTATTTTTTCGTAGTAAACCTTAACGGCAAATCTTTCATCTGCGGTTCCGCTGTTTTCAATGGTTACGTTAATACTTACGGGTGCGGGGGCTAACACTTTGGTTACGTCGGGCTCGACGCTTGTAACTGCTATGTCATGTGTGGGGGCAGGTTCCACGTTGCGGAAGTAGCTGTGTCCAATGTTTTCGGGCATTAAGTAGGCGTCTACGATGTTGTAGGGCTTTTTCGTTACTGCGTTGTATCCTTTGAGGAAAGTGTCGTTTCCGAGGATTATATCAGAATCTCCATTGCCCACAACTTTGAAGGTTACTTTTGCGAGGATTCCGGGCCCAGATGTTACGTTCACAGGCTGTAGGGGAACAATTGTAAAGGTGGCCTCCGTCAGCGCTAGCTTCCCAGTGTAGTGGGTGAAGTTTCCAGCCGAAAACACCATGGTATGTTCCGCGGCAGTGATGAGGTCTCCGTTAAAGACTTCAACGCCCTCTAGGACGAGGGGGTTGTAAGTTAGGCTGAATCCGTAGCCCGTAATGTCTGTGTATGTGCAGTCAGTGCGTATGGAAATGTTGAATTGCGTGTCTATCCCGTATCCATTGGGCCCGATGGTCGCCGGATCTATGTAGATGGCAGGATATTCGAGTTCGGCTGAAGGGGTGATCAAGCTTTGGCTGAGGACAGCCGTTGCAAGCAGTAGAAGTATTGGTATTATTCGTCGTTTTCCTCTCATGCTCATCTAGCTCCTTCGAACGGATACTCGTCTCCCCAATGTGCTAGCCAAAGTGGAAAGTCTTCTGAGCCTACTGTTCCACCGTTATTGAAGTCTGCGTCGATGTCGTTGCCTGGAGCAACGGAGGCACCTTCTGCCACTGGCCAAGGATAGACACCTCCTGACCAATCTGGGTCCCACCAGTCTATTTCGTGTGTGAGAGGCTTCTCTCCCCAAGTAGTTAGCCATAGCCATAGGTCATCCGTGTTCACTATTCCGTCAAAGTTTGCGTCGCCCACAGCTCCCTTGTCGCGGTCAGCAGGGGCAGTAAAGCCTTCCTGAGAGTAGTACCACATGTCTAGGTACATCTGCGCCTTAGTGAGGTCGAATTCGTAGGGTTCCAAATCCGTGTTGAAGAGGCTTATTTCGCCGCCCTCGTAGGCGTACACATGCCAAGGAAGTACAAAGCTTATTCCAGGAATCGATCCTACGATGCCCCAGCCTGGCAATAGATTCTCCATTATATCTTTGTACGGGATCGCGTGGCACAAGGCCAGCCTCACATACCTGTTGCTGAGGTACGGGTTGTTGAAGTTAAACCATAGGTGATTGCCAGCAGTCTCAGGCGCTTGGTATATTAGAAGAGTGGGGTCTGTAGCCTTCAATTCTTCATACTGCTCTATAGCAGTCACTGGATACTCGGCCCAGTCGATCTCATGGGTTCGTATGGCTGTTAACCTAACGGGTGAGTCGGGCATATACTTGATAATCATCTTTTGAACGTCGTATGGTCCCCAAGCAGGCTCTCCCACTATAGACGCATCGTATCCGAAGAAATTGGGGTTTCTCGCAAAGCGTATCCAATCATATCCAGCTACTGGACCTTGGGCATCATACTTGTATGGTCCTATAGATGGCAGATTGGCCTTAGCATAGTCAAAGTTTATAGTTATGTCATGTCCGCGCAATCCGCTCGCGCCTACGGCGTCCACTATAGGGCCGACCGCGTGGGCGGGAATAATGCCTGTTCCCCAAACATTTGCGAGGATGAGGTTGAGGTCAGCGTAGGGATCGTGGCAAATCAATGCGATAGTGTTGGGGTCCCAGTTGAGGGGAGTGTCATCTCGACCCGTAGCCTTGTGAAGGTTCCCAGCCGTATCGACGTATTCCGCACGCTTTACTATGGGTGCGAAGTCACCCCACCCTGATGAGAGGGTTTCTGGGTTGGTGATGATGTCGACGCTGAACCATACATCTTTTGCATCGAAGGGATCATCGTCACTCCAAACAACACCCTCTCTGAGAGGAATCTTCACACGATAGACCATCTCACCGTCAGAATCTAACCATTCAACCTCCTCACCGTCAACGGGTGTTGGATAGTCGCTAGCAAGCCAAGGCTTAAGATAATAGTTCTCTCCCGGTTTTCCGTCTTCATGTGTTGCCCAGTCGAGGGAAATCTTATACAGGCTCCCGCTTACGAGGTTAGCATCTTGCTCATCAGTGTAGCTATCTGCGAAAGTTGTTAGATAAAATGTCCATGGTTCGGAGGCACCATATATCAGTGTCTTTTCCGTGTTAAGACGATTTAGAACAGTAGTTGACAATTTATCTTCGAGACCCGTAGTGTCAATGCTTAGGCCTGACAGGTCATACCACCACGTACTTGAGTCATAGTTTTTAATGTAGCGAGAACGCAGATTGTATGTAATGGGATAGTAGAAGGTGGCCACTGGAGGATTGTGCATAAGTTCAGCTTGCCAAGCAAACGCGTAGTTTCGGCGCACTACAGGATCAAGTGAGGTCTGCATCTTCCAATAGAGCTCGTCGTTTCTCTCGCTTACGTAGGGGTTAATGTTATAGGCAAGAGGAGTTATGCATTTCGAGAGCATTATCGAATCCATCCAGAGGAACCCAACTCTATGCAACCACCAGTCCATGATGTGGATGTCCCATCCATACGGTGCTTTACCAGGTCCAGCACCACCCAACCCTGCTTTCCATATAAGCTCCCAGTTGGCCCACATATCACCTTGTATGTACACGTCAACGTTGACTCCAATCTCTGCAAGTTGAGGCCTCATCTTATACATTATGTCATGGCATCCGCCACCGTATCCTCCCCAATAGGGGTCATTGTTAAGCACTGCCCATAAACCGAATTCTGCCTCGCCTGGAGACGATTGCACGGTCAGTGAGCTAAGCATTAGGCAAATCAATGCTATCGAGACACACGTCAGAATCGTATTAGACTTTGCATTCATTTCTCCTTTCCCTTCTTTCCAATTTTTTGTTTGTTTTAGATTTAAAGGACGTATTGAATCCTCTAAACCACGACTAATTAACGAAGCCAACAATTTAAGTCTTACTCAAAAAGAATCTGGAAGAATCTTCTATGCTTAAGCCATCTACAGCGCCTCTTCGATAACCTTTTTCAGTGCCTTCTCGGGCAAATACTCGTAAATAGCACCTTCTTCAACATATAGAAATTACTGATATGCAAATGTTTACATCTCCTCCTTAACGATTTTGATTCCAGATTTCCCAGATTGCATCTTCCTCGTTGCAGAGAGAAGACGCTCCTTCAGAGAACCTACATGCGTCACGCACTATTGAGTCCAAAACAGGCACATATCCTCAATTCAAGAAAGACTAAAACGTAAAAAACCGCGCGCGAAAAACCTTTTATGTTCACTTACCATTAAACCATAGTCCGCCTTGGTGAAAAACTTGTCTTCTGAAACAGCCTATGATGAGCTAGCTGATGCTGTCCTAAGCTTTGACGCAGATAAAGTGCAAGAAACCACAAGGAAAGCTTTAGACCTCGGCTTAGGCCCAAGCGACATCATCGAAAATGGCTTGGGCAAGGGTTTGAAGATGGTGGGCGAGAAATTTAAGAACAGCGAAATATGGTTAATGCATCTAGTGGCGGCCGCCGAAGCTGCTCAGAGAGCCATAGCCGAGCTGCTTGAACCCGAAATTCTCAAACGCAAAAAAATATAATCAAGATACACTAACATGAGGTGATGATATGACTTTGTTAAACATTCCAGGACCTAAGAGCAAGGAATATGTGAAGAAAGGATTCAAAGTGTTTCCCGGAGGAAAAAAGGAAGAGGCAGCTTTAGCAGAGGCGGCTAGGGCTGGGCTTTCTCCTCCTCCAAGATTTGTTGTGGCTAAAGCTGAAAGTTCGTGGTTAATAGATGTTGATGGCAATAAATTCATCGACTTTTCATCCGGTTGGGCGACGAACAATGTGGGTAATGTCCACCCGAGGGTCTTAGAAGCGGTAATCGCGGCTATGAAGCAATATGGCTTCTGTTACAACTCCGCTATAAGGTATGAGCTTGCGGAGAAGCTCGCCGAGATATCGCCTAACAAGAAGCTTACCAGAGTTAGCTATGAGATTTCCGGAACAGAGGCTGCTGAGGCTGCCGTGTCGTATGCTATAACCTACAAGCAAAGACCGTTAATAATCTGCTTTCACAGCCAGTATCACGGCGATTCTATAGCAGCCAGAGTGTTAGGTACGATCGGTGGCAATAGAAAAAGAGGGTTTGAAGCATGGCAGGGAGGCGTGTTGTACGCGCCATATCCCTATAGCTTCAGAACACCTCTTGACGTAACACCTGAAGAATACGCGGATTACTGCCTCTGGTACATTGAAGAGCTTATTCTGGGACAGGGGAACATAGCGGGAATCGTATCACCAGATCGCGTTGCAGCCATTCTTTTTGAACCTGTAATGGCGGAGGGCGGAAACTGGATTCCACCAGACAACTTCATTACCGGACTCAAGAAGCTCGCAAACAAGTACGACTGGCTCCTCATCTGTGACGAGGTGTTAAGTGGTTTCGGCAGAACTGGTAAGATGTGGGCCATAGAACACTGGGGCATCGATATAGACTTGATGCCAATAGCCAAGGGAATGACCGGAGGCCTCATGCCTATAGCGGCGGTCATGGGATCCGAAGAGGTAATGGCGGAGACCCATGCCTACTCAGGTAGCACTTTCGCTGGGCATCCGGCGGGTTGCGCGGCAACATTGAAAACCATAGAACTCATGGAAGAGCAGAGACTGCCTGAAAGAGCGGCAAGTCTCGGCGAGAAAGCCTTAAAACGGATGAAAGAGTGGGTTGAAGATTACAAGATTGTTGACGATGCAAGAGGTCTAGGTCTTCTCTTAGGAATCTCGATCGTAAATGCGGAAACGAAAGCTCTAGACATCAACGTTGCCCGAACCGTATACTACGAAGCCATAAGAAACGGTGTACATCCAATCTGGGACAACGAACCACACATAAGACTCTATCCAGCGCTGACAATAGAAGAGGAATTGCTAGACAAGGGTCTAACGGCAGTTGAAGAAGCAATAAAGAAGGTTGAAAAGAGAAACGTATAATTCTGGAGTACTAGCCTATAAGTAATTATTTGTAATGGTTGCTACACCAGTGAAAAACTCGGAGAAAACACACTTCACCTTCTCCTTCGTTTTCTTTCCCAAGCTTCCTTGACAATCCTTCTCAGCTCTTCTTGAACACTTTTATCTAAGGGCTCCGGCTGATGAACGCTCAGAAGCTGCTTAACCCTTTTCTTAGCCGCCTCCCTGACATCCTTCACCCTCGGCTTATCCAATATTTCTGAAATGAAAATTTCTTTCCGCAAGTTTTCAAGCGTGTGCCTCTCAGAGAGGAAGTTCCCGCCAGGCCCAACTTTATGAATAACAGCCTCAGCTAACGTCTCCTCGTTCACTTCGATGCCTCTCAAGGCTCGAAGAACCATACCCGCCACCTCATCTGAGATAACCATAGCCTCATACGACAAAGTCTTCGCATCTTCAATCAACCCCCCACCATAAAGAATGTCCGCCTTCGCCAGAGGAGGCAACATCGCCGTCATCGCTCCTAAAAAGCTCAGCCACTCCCCATCAAGCTCTGACCAACCGCCAAAAGAAGCATTAACCAACGAAGGAAAACCATAATACTTCGCCAGTTGTGCTGCACCCATAGCGATCAAGCCATCCTCAACAAGACCAAAAATCGACGGTCCGGACAAGCTCTTCATATTCAAAACAATAGACGACGTGCCGTAAATCAGAGGCACACTAGGATTCGCTAAATACGCAATCAACATGCCACTCAACACCTCAGCATTAGTCACTGAAAGAGCGCCTGCAATCGTAACAGGCGAGGTACCTCCAGCCTGCACCATATTCAAAACAACGAGGGGAACCTCATGCTTGGCGCATTCCAAGATCGCTTCAGTGTTTCCTCTGTCCTGTATAAGCGGGGAAACCGGAGTCTGCATAAAATCTATTATCGGCCTCTTCCTGAGTTCTTCAAAGCCTCCCGCCACCGCCGCCGCCATCCGAATCTCATCTCTCGCGTTTTCAGTGCCTAGAGCACCAGTATCTATGTGTTTCTC
>JAOUJL010000352.1 GCA_029883255.1 Candidatus Bathyarchaeota archaeon
GGTCCTTATCCGTGACTATTGCATCGACTAGACCGATCCTTTTTTCCGCGTAAACAACTATCCTTAGAGAAACACTCCCAACAATCTCTCCATTACACACCGCTACCAAGGAGGTGCCCATCTGTTTAAGGGCGCTCTTGAGGGCTTCTCTAAAAGCTAAAGGGAAGGCGATCCTATCAATAACACCCAGGTTTCTTTCGAAGAAATCTCGAACCTTACTCTCCTCGCCGTGCAGTATCTCACGAACAAAAATTTCACGAGCCAACTGGCATCTACAAACTCCTTCTTATGTCTAATTCACATATCTTAGTTTCTTAGAATGACTTTTCTAGATAATGCTTTTCCGCAGAGAGCCAGCAGAATAATAACACTTAGGCTTATTTTCAGAAACGTAATACATCTCTGGGAATATCCATCGCAAAAAGCAAACCACCATTAAAACGCAACTTCTCAACACATCATTATGTCTTTTGCTTCAGGTCTTAAAGACTTGCTGACGGAACCTTTACAGAGAAGAAAATGGAGTTTGCGGGGGATATCTCCATTAAAGGTGTGGTTTGTTTAAACGCGTCTTAATTATTACATTGTTTGCTCTATAACCGTCTGGCACAAAAATGAAGACCCATTCTGGTTCCTCAGTGAAATAAAGGGCTAGCTAAATCAACGAAATCGGTACTCCTTCCTTTTTCAGTTCTATTTGAAAAGATGCTTTGTTCTTATTGTAAAAACATTTCAGAGTGGTCTTCTAAAGTTCCTTCCAGCATACTTTGCGGCTCTGCCCAGTTCTTCTTCTATCCTGAACAATTGATTATATTGAGCGGTCCTCTCACTTCTGCACGGCGCACCAGTCTTTATCTGTCCAGCATTCAACCCAACGGCCATATCTGCCAACCATGTGTCCTCTGTCTGCCCAGATCTCTCAGAAACCTGAACTCCGTAGCCGTATCCAAAGGCATAGTAGGCTGCATCTAAAGCCTCAGTCAGGGTTCCGATCTGGTTAACCTTCCACAAAAGCGCATTGGCTGCGCCCATTTCTATGCCCTTTCTTAAGCGTTTTACGTTCGTAACAAAGAGGTCGTCTCCTACTATCTGAATCCCTAAAGCCTTCGTTAACTCAACGAACCCTTCAAAGTCTTCTTGCTGAAGCGGGTCTTCGATCGACTGAACAGGATAAGCTCCGCATAGGTCCTCGTAGAAGTCCATGAACCTCTCCCTAGTGATTTCTTTACCCATAAACCTGTATGTGTTCTCTTTTTCATTGTAAAGGTGGCTGGCGGCAACGTCAAGGCCAAGTACAAAGTCATCTCCATATCCAAGCTCCTCTATCGCTGTCAACTCCGCATCAAAAGCCTCTCTGGGATCTTTCATCGGTGGAGTGTAGCCTCCTTCGTCTGCAACGTTCAACACATATTTCGTATACTTCTTCGCCAACATCTTTCCAAGCAAAAAGTAGACTTCGGTGCCCATAACCATAGCTTCTGAGAAAGTCTTGGCTCCAACCGGTATAATTATGTGTTCCTGAAAATCAAGATCGGTCGCAGCCAGTTTTCCTCCGTTAATGTAGTTCAGCAGAGGAACCGGCAAAACGTGGGCTTCTGGCCCTCCAATATAACGGTAGAGCGGGAGACTAAGTGCACTAGCTGCGGTTCTAGCAACAGCAAGGGACACACCTACGATCGCGTTTCCCCCAAGCTTGGATTTGTTCTCTGTTCCATCGAGCTCGATCATCGCCATGTCTATTTCCTTCTGTTTCCTAACAT
>JAOUJL010000353.1 GCA_029883255.1 Candidatus Bathyarchaeota archaeon
TAGAGCCGCATGCTTCAGCTAATGCTCGAACCAGCGCCATCACGTCATGCTTGATTTCCCGTTCGATCTGTTTCAAGCGACTGAGTTTAACATGCTTTATCAAAGCCATCTTCCCAATTTTTTCAGCATCCTCACGAGGGATGTTTCCCACCTCTCCGTGCGCCCAAGCTAGGGCGGCCTCCACATCTAGCATCCTCTGAAGCCTGTTCTCTTCATCAAAGACTCTTCGCATCTCCTGTGTTCCGTAGCGGCCTGTGTCGATTGGAAGAATGGGCAATTGCTTTTCCTCCGCAACGATATTTAGCAATATGTTAGAAATTAACCTTTATATTTAGAAGCTTTTGGTAAGAATGCACTCGCATAACAAGATTGTGAGGCTAATGATTTTCAAAAAGCATGTGTAAATGTGGAGAGGTCTACTGAGTTTCGCCGCAAATGAAGTTATTTTTCTGGAGTTCCAGTGGGCATCCTCCTCCGCAGATTTGCAGTTGCGGGCAGTCCTTGCATTTTGGCTCCACGTATTCTCTCTTTCTGATGCGCACCGCAAGCGGATGGTTCCAGATTTTTTGCCAATCATCTTTAAGGATGTTACCGAGGCTCTCAAAGTAGCTTTGACATGGATAAACGTCGCCATTCGGCCCGACGCACATGTTGACCTTCGCCGCCGTGCATGATTTGACGCCTAAACCTAGTCGGACAGGATCAAAGCGGCAATATTGAGTGGGGGTATACCATAGAAACTTTAATCCCAACTGATTCGCCTTGTCGTGAATCTTGGGTAAAAGCTCGCTCAATGTCTCAAGCGGCAACAAGAATTCTTTGCTTATCGCATTGGCCTTTCCCGAGTAGATCAGGCTATTGCATCCAAAAGTAGCAACTTCAAGTTTTTTCAGGAAGTCTATTGTTTCCAAAAAATCCGAGGCGTTGTATTTGCTGAGAGTAGTGTTTGTGGTCGCGTAGATCTGTGTTGGAATGATGTTTTTTATTCCAGCGACAGTTTCTTTCCAGCTTCCCTTAGTCGCTGTCATTAAGTCATGGATTTTGGGCTTGTGTGATTCAAGGGTCACCTGAACGAAGTCTAGTCCAGTTTTTTCAAGTTTTTCAACGTAGGTTTTGTCCTTTAGTTTTCTGCCATTGGTGATAAGTCCGGTGACTATCCCCTTGTTTTGTCCGTAAAGTAATAGTTCTGGCAGGTCTTCCCGCAGGGTTGGTTCGCCTCCCGTGAAGGTCAATATGAACACGCCGATCTGATGAAGGCGGTCGATGACTTCTTTCCATTGTTCTGTGGTAAGCTCAGAAGTCTCGTGCGGTCCGCCTGCGTAGCAGTGAATACAATTGTTCTGACATCTGAAAGTGAGCGCCAAATCCACACGCAAGGGTGCTGAAAGCTCTTGGGTGAAAGGTTCCACTCTCTTTATGTCGAGAAAAGATATGGGGCAGACTTCCTCAGTCTGCGCCAACGTGCTCACGGTGTAGATTAGCCTCTCATAATCGGCCCTTGCTGTTTTCTCGTTCACTCGATACATGCGTCTGATTTTTTTAACTGCTTCATCCGTTGTCAACCCTTGCATGAAGAAGAAGGCATGTGCTGTAGCTGTCTTGTTTAGATACAGAACCGTGTTAGCGTTGACGACTAATAGTCCCTGACCATCTGGCTCCACGCGAAGCTGAAGAGCCAAGCCCGTGAAATCGCCTCGTCCTCGATAAGTGTAGCGGCCGTGAGGGATCTTAGGAGCACGAAACGCCTTGCGCACAAA
>JAOUJL010000072.1 GCA_029883255.1 Candidatus Bathyarchaeota archaeon
AAAGGAACGACCAATTATTAGCTTCTAATGGACGGTTACAAACCGTATACTCGGTTTGGCATACATCTATGGACATTAATGGAATAGGAAGGAAGGTACTATCAGAAACGACTATAGATATGTGTATTCGAAATCGACTATACACACTAAATGAGTCGGGGAAAAAGCGCGCGCGGTTGGATTGAATTTTAATTCCTTCCTTCGATTGTCGCTAGTTTCTGATTTATTTCTCGTACTTGTAGCGACACTTCGGCCTACAATTCCAAGTGCTGCCTGCTGAGCGCGTGCTAGTCTGTCTTGTCCTAGTTTCTGGAACAGACGTTCTAAAAGTTAGAATTATTAGTTGAAAGTGCCCTAAGATAAGGAAGAGGAGCACCAATGAAGAACAAGATTGTCTTGGCCTGTGTTACTCTGATGATCGTCTCAGCCTTGATATGGCGGCACTCCGTCGTTGATGTGGCTGCCAGTGCAGAGAATCGGATCGCCATAATAGAAGACGTGAACGGTGATCGCATCGGTGTAGAACCTACAAGTGATGAAGTGTGGAACCGCCTTGTGGAGCTATATCACACCCGAGACAAGCTGTGGATCGGAGGGGTCGTAGAGGTATTCATCTTCATAAGACCTGACCCAAACTATCCGTGGGGGTTTCGCTTCAAGCCCGAAACGGTGAGTGTGGCCGAGGTGACTGCCGAGGGATTGCAAACCACCATCAGGGACATATGTGAAAATCTAGACTATTGGCGAGAACTCGGGCGCGCCTACGTCTTTGCCAAGGTCGTAGACTATTCGATTTACAGCGACCTGAATGATGATAGAACAGTTAACATTTTGGACATATACATAGTGGCAAAAGCTTACGGATCGAGGCAAGGAGACCAAAATTGGAATGAATTTGCTGATCTTGACAGGAACGCCATAGTCAATATTCTAGACATTAGGATGGTAGCAAAAGACTATGGAGAGACAGTATAGTTGTCTACTTGATCGATCGATCAAAAGCGCGCGCGTATACATTGGTGTGCATGCGTGTATACTCTCAAGATCTCACACGCCTCGCGCGCACTCTGAATCCGAAACCAAAGGCGACCATCAACATGGCTGCACTTGCGAAGAAGGGAGCAGCTGATCCAGCAAACTCGAAAAGAAAACCTGCAAGTAGAGGCCCCGGAACACGCGCGATGCTTGCGACCCCACTTGTCACTCCTAATATGCCTCCCTGCTCATTTGCGGGGCTGACCTTTGAAATGAAGCTGGGCACGACAGTGCGCATCATTCCGCTCGCAAGGGATATAATGGTCAACGAGAACACGAATACCACAATATTTGGAATCAAGGGCATCAGAAATATTCCTAACATCAAGAGCAGAGGACCGAATGCTATGAGCTGCTCCTCACCAATCTTCTCCGTAAGCCTTCCGATTATTACCCCTTGCCACATGATTTGGATAGTTCCCATGTAGATGAAAAAATAGGACATCTCCACCGATCCGAAGCCGAAGAAGACTACGCCAAGAAGGGGCATGATTACAGGTATAGCTGACCACGAAAGAAACACAATGAAGAAAATCACAAGAACAGTCCCTATCAAAGGCTTCGAAAAAGTATCCAGTAACTTACGAAGAAAGCCGTCATGTGAGTTTGCGACCACTTGCCGGATGGAATCTTCCTGTGGAAGCGATTCGGGGAGAAAGAACAAAACAAACAGAAGGTTTATCACGGTTAAGAAGACAGCAGCAAACCCAGGCGCTGAAAACCCATAAACACTCAAAGTGCCTCCTATTGCGGGCCCCATTATAAAGCCTGCTGCATGCGCAGCACCTACCTTACCTATCCCCGACGCTCTTTCCTTTTTGCTAGTGATATCAGCGATGTAGGCTTGAGCTACCGCAGTCTCAGTAGCCAACCCAGCAACGATCCTAGATAGGAGAAGGATGAAGAAAGAGTTGGCAACTGCAAAGAGGACGAAACTTCCTGCCGAGGTCAAGATGGATATTACAAGAACTGGTTTCCTTCCCACATTGTCCGATATTCTCCCCAATATTGGAGAAAAAATGAATTGCATTAACGGGAATGAAGCTATCAAAACCCCTAGAGCAGCGGACCCTGCTTGGAAAGTCTCTGCGCAGAATGGCAGAAGAGGAATTATCATACCAAATCCTGTTGCATCTATGAATAGCGTCATAAAAACTACAAAAACAGGAGAAAGCCTAGATCTTGCTTGACCACGTTTTGCGAAATCAGTCGTGCCATCCATTCAGATCAGATCTCTTTCATTTTCTGCTATGCTTGCACTGAAGCAGTTCTTATGACTTTTGGAAGAATACGCGCTTTCCGAACCTTGCGTGTGGGATTAAAATTTAATTCTCTTCTCTTCTCAAACGGATGGCGCGCGCGGTCTAGGGTTTCGACATGTTAGGTGTTATTGTAGTTGTTGCGGTGTATGACACTATGGAAGACACGACCATTGGGCATAACATAAAAAGGAAAATAATAAGCGCTACAGCTGTAGTTTTGCGCCTTAGGTTCTTGTGTCTTCTATTTCTGTGTTCTGTTGCAAGGACTTTTTGCTTTTCCTCTTCTTTCTCTACATCAGCGAATATTGTGATTCCATCGTCTGTCACGTATTTTCTTTTTAAGAGGCTCGTGGCAACCAGAAAGTCGTTTATTAGCATTGCTCCGAAAATCATTGCTGCAAATCCTCCGTATGCACATACGTAGCGGGCATAGTTTCCTAGTAGATTGTGAGGACCTGTTCTTTCAACCCATTGGAAGAGAGCCAAGTTCGCGGCTAAGAGACCGGCAGCTAGCGTAACCAATCCGAGACCCAATTTTGTTTTTAGATGGGGGAACTTAATCTCTGCTCTCTCAGCAGGCACATGTGGGGGCGTTTCTAGTGAAGTCATTGCCCCATTGGTTAGTTGCTCAATTTCTTTTGTATCGAGTTCATTATCGTTGGGCGCCGCGTATTCTTTGGAGGGTCTTTCCTGTGATTCTAATTTTTCAATCTTTGCGAACATTACCAATAGTGTTGTTTTAAATTTATCAAAAACGTTCTCAAGGTTGTCCAGCATTGAGTTTAATGCACGGGAGAAATCTGATGATTGTCTTTCTTTTGTGTCGGTTTCACTCAACTTTTTACCCTCTCTTTGTGCATGCGCGGTTGGGATTGGAAGAGTTCTAGAACGAGTCTTGTGGAAGCGGTGTGTACTGAAAGGTTACTGTTACTTGAGTTGTTTCGTCGACTTGGTCGTAGGAGTATGTTACTTTGATTAGATAGTGTATGGTTTCTGACATAGCTTGATGGATGTAGCCTGCATCTCCTGATGTTAACCCGTTGATGTAAGGTTTGGTTGTTGAGCCTATAGTAGCATTGAATAAGGTTTCGTCATCCCAAGCTGAACCGTTCCAATATTTCGCTGTGATTTCAAATTTTGAGAACTTGCTGCTGTTGACGGCTGCGGTTAGCTCGATTTTAACTGAACAAACTTTGTTTGCGTCTGTCACGACTTTGAATGCGTATGTGCTGGAGTCACTTGCGTTGAACGTGGGTTCTTCAGAGCCTGCTGGGCTACCTGAGCCTGGTAGATATCTTGTTTCGTTTACGTCGTTTACGTAGATCGTCCATAGAGCTGACGTGGCTCCGAGTGTAAGTTGTTGTGTTTGAGTTATGGTTACGGTTGCTGTGTAAGGTGCTAAAGCTAGGGCGATCGTTGTCAGGGAGGCAAGACATAGGAAGCCTTTTACTCCCAGTATCTTTGCAAGTTTGGTGATGGCTTTCATTTTTTATCTGACTCAGAATTCAGCTCTGATCTGTAAATAGATTATGAATTCCGAATTCAGATTGTAATGACATATGCGCGCGCGCTCAAAAAAAGAAAGGGGAAGTTATGATTTTTTCTGTTGATTGTTGTTGTATTTCTCTTGCATCTCTAAGAACAACTTTTCAAATTGTGTCTTCATTTTGGTTTCTAACGTTATGTTTGTCGCGCGCGCTAGAGATGCAGGCGTAGAAGGCCTCACAGTTGAAGAAATCGCGAAGAAAACAAAGACTCCAAAATCAACCGTGTACAACGTATTGAGCAAATTACAAGCAGCCAGCGCGCGCGCGCGCGCTAAGCACGGTTAATACACAACCAACCAAACGGACGAGGTTAATGGATATCGGCTAATGGACGATGGGGATAAGGTCAGCCACGTTTATTGGCTTCCCACAATAGGTGTATAGCCGGTTCAGCAGATACATACATGGTACAGGGAGGACATTGTAGAATGGAAATAAGGAAGGATGGTACCATCAGAAACGATTATAGATATGTGTTATCGAAATCGACTATACACGCGCACGCATTCCACAAGTGTAACATTTTTTGTTATGAACACAAACTACTCCACCGCAGGTAGGACATTTCCATCTTTCTTTTTTATATTTCAAAAATTCGTCGGTGCCATTTTTCTGAATGAATCTGAGATTTCCAATTAAACTCAATCCATATTTTTTCGTATAGCGTTTTTCAAGAGTTTCTAGGTTTTTACATGGAAAATCATTACATTCAAAGCAATATTGGATTTGTCTACTTGCCAATTTCTTGCATTTCTTTTTGATAAAGGCACATGGTCTTTCTCGCGACCAGCACCCACTACAAGAATGTTTTCTCTTTTTACCACTCATTGTATAGCCAAAAAATGCTATACATGTACCACAATTTATTCCGCAAGGTGCAATTAGTTTTGCATCAAGATTACCACTCATTCTAATACACTTCCTTACTTGTCTGAAGATTCTTTTAATTATGTTTGCGCGCGCAGAGATTGACTGTGTGCGACAGAATGTATTCGAACTGGAGATGGATCTATGCGCGCGCTAGGGGACTTCGAATATCAGTTCTTTTCCTTTCTTTCCAACGGTTGTTATTGCACCAATTCTTCTAAGGCAATAAGTGATCTTTCGAGCTAGGTTGATGGAGACTCCACTCAGTTTTGCCAATTTCTTGTTCGTGAATGGTTTGATTAGATCACTGGGCAAGAATCTGAGGAAGTCTTTTTCATTCCTGAAAAGGACCTTCCTATGAACGTTCACTAACCTTCTATCTTTGATGCTTACTCCTCTCCTCCTCCAACTTCCCTTACCATCGTTACATCGTACTTCCTCTTCATCAATCATCAAGACTTCCAATGAGAAGTTTTCTTCTTTGATGAGATTTGGAGTTCTTACCAGTTCGTAGAATAGATCGAACAATCTACCTTTTTTTGGGGATTTTCTTCTTCTAACGATCTCACCTGACTCTGTAACATGAACTATCCATTTTTGCTGTGGAATAGGATAAACCAATCGGACTTCATGATTTTCAAGCAACTTTGTAAGCTTCTTCCTAATAGCAGAGAAGTTTTGGGTCTGTATTTCAATCAAAAAAGTCCCCCTTACAATATCAACTATAAAATCATCTACCCTTACTTCAAATCTATCTCCTGGTAAAGAATACCAGTTCTTGATTGCTGAATGAAGGGAATATTCGTTCATTAGCTTCCAAAGCATATGACAAAAAATAATAAGATTTCTAACATGCACAAGTACATGCGCGCGCATACGTGTGGTGCCCCTATCGAGAAAACCGCTCTTCATGTACGCATGCGAGTGTTATTTTTGTGGTGGAGATTTAGAGGGTGGTGGTTGGTTGGATTAAAATTTAATCCCAAAAACAACCAGTGGTTATTTGACTCTTGGTCAAGCTGTTTTTCCCGAAACACCTACCACGCAAAAGCCTTGGTTTGTGCGCGCCTGAAAATCTTTAATACGACAGCAAAACATATTTTGGTAGCGATGGAGAAACATGGCATCTGTTGTTCTGGATGGGTTAAGTACGTTTTATGAATCAAGAGGGAAGGGTCGACCCATACTCTTCATCCATGGATCTGCTGGCAATCATTCAGTGTGGAGACATCAGCTTGATTATTTTGGTGAAAGGTATCACGTGTCTGCAATTGACCTGATTGGACATGGAAAATCAGAAATCGCCATACCTTCCTCCCATATCTCCATTGGGCTATATGCGGAATTTATCAACAGTTTTTTAGGAGCACTAGAAATTGAAAAGACAACATTGGTTGGGCACTCATTGGGTGGTGCTGTTTGTATCAACTTTTGTCTCCTTTTTCCGGAAAAAGTTCAGTGTCTTGGACTAATAAATACAGGCGCAAAACTTGGGGTTAATCCCGAGTTGCTTTCCATGATGAGAAAGAACTTTCGTGAAGTTTTAAGAATGGGCTTCGAAAACATACTAGGCCAAAAACATGAAGATGCTGAAATGAGGGACACGAGTTGGGTGATGAGTGAGATGTTAACGACTGATCCGGTGATTGGGCTTGCTGATTTTGAAGCCTGCAACAAGTTTGATGCTCGGAAACGACTTTCTCAAATCAGTAAACCTACCCTAATTATCGGAGGAAGCGAAGACATGCTGACGCCACCTTGGTTTCAACAATATCTACATGAGAAGATTGAGTTTTCAGTCCTAAAAATCATTGAAGGTGCGGGACATTTTTCCATGATCGAAAAACCCAAGGAATTCAATGCCACTTTCTTCGAATTCTTGAAGAGACACCTTTGATGCATACTTAGGGCGCCCCAGAGATCGAACCTGAAATAGAATCAACGCCAAAGTCGTCCGACTAGCGCATGCTAAAAACGTGGTTTGTTGTTCAGTGTTGGGATTCTAGGTTTCCATGAGTCTTTTTCGCTTCTCAGATACTTAGCAAATAGCAAAGCCTCTTCATTAATCAATGTCTCGAGTGTTTGCCTTTGTCCCACTCGCTAGCGCGCGCTTTCAAAATGCAGATTCAACTTTTGCATGAATTTCTTGGTCTCTGAATTGTCCAAGTATTGCCTTTTACCTATTCTTTTGCTTGAAGACTTTTCACGTTTATGAGTGAAGTCTTTTTTGGTGTATTTTCTGCATTGTTGAATTACGAAGTCGTCTATGAGAAAACGGTATAATTCCATGAAGTCACA
>JAOUJL010000073.1 GCA_029883255.1 Candidatus Bathyarchaeota archaeon
GGTTGGTTGGAGTTCCCGTCTACATAGCACTCGTTGCCGTATTAGTCATTGGCGCTTGGATCGGATGGACGATGGCGACAACACCGCCTCCTAAGCCTATTGAAGAGATCGAAGCCGAAGAAAAGCTAGCTGAAGAAAAGGAAGAGAAGAAGTAGACACTGCAAGGCCTTTCCTTTTTTATACGATTTCTTAATTCTACGGCTAACAGAGCAAATCAAGAACATGTTTTTCAACGTTTATCCTGCAATGAATTTTCTAAACAGTCGCTCAGCTTCTTCTAGTGCCATCATTTTGGGGGGATGTTTGAAGCCGTAGGCTGAAACGCTTAATAGAGGGCCAGCCAATCCTCGGTCGAGTGCTATTTTGACTCCTCGGATTACATCGAACATTACAGAGCCAGCGTTTGAAGCGTCAACAGTGTTAAGCCTCATATCCAGTTGCATAGGAACTCTTCCAAAGTATAATCCTTTAATCCAGAAATAGCTGTCTCGCCGATTCTGCAAGAAATCAACGTAGTCAGTAGACCCAGCTACGATAGAAGTCTTGTATGGTAAGGCTGCTTCAACCGCTTTAGTCTTCACAATCCTTTTCACTTCTTTTGTTCTTCCAAGCGTGTTGAGAGATTCTGTGCCTCCACCTACATCGAGCTGGTAAGTTTCAGAGATTGAAACGCCTCGGTCAGCCAACAATCTCAGAAGAGTCTTATGGAGCGCCGTGGCGCCCACCTGATCCACCAGGTCGTCGCCTACAATGGGCAGTCCAGCTTCATCGAAACGTTTGCCCCATGCGGCGTCGCTGGCAATAAAAGTGGGCGTAGCGTTTATGAAGGCGCATTCTGCCTCAAGTGCTTCCTCGGCATACCATCTTGAAGCTTTTATCGCCCCGCTTGGAAGGAAACTAATGACCATCTCTACTTTGTTTTCCTTAAGCTTCTGGGCTACATCAACCTCTGGAGAGTCGGCTATCTTGATGATGTCTTTTACAGAATCGCCTACACCATCCAAAACAGGGCCTTTCAAGACTGGTACGTCCAGTTCCGGGACATCAATGAGTTTTAAGGTGTTGTTGGGTGGGGAAAAAATGGCTTCGGAGAGGTCTTTTCCAACTTTTTTAGTCTCGATGTCGAATGCGGAGACGAACTCGATGTCCCGTGGATGATAGCCTCCGAGGAAGAGGTTTTTCAGTCCTACGGCCTCTTCTTCTTTATCAATGTCCATATAATAGTGGACTCCTTGAACTATGGCTGAGGCGCAGTTTCCAACTCCGACTAAGGCAACCTTGATCTTAGACATGAACATGCACCAGCTATAGTGAGGTGTACGACCGTGCTGAAAATATTTGCGCTCTAGGTCTGCTTTACAACCATGCTATCATTTCAAAAAGATGGAGATTTCGATGGATGAGACAGCTTTGCTGGACGTTTCAGAGTTTCGTTGCCCACAATGTAGTCGATACTGCGCAGATGCGTCATGGCGTGTTATTGAACTAGAACCTGATATTGAATGTGGAAGTTGCCACGAAACCTTTAACATTAAGAACCAGTTGACTGATTGCATAATGCTAAGATACACTCAAGACGATAGAGGAAAGATGACGAAGATGGAAATGCCTGAGCACATCTCCGCAAAAGTGTTTGAGGCATTTAGATCGCGTTAAAGATTGAAAATGAAGCGTTTCAGTGCAAAGGGATGACAAAATCGTGAGTATGTCCTGAAAAGGGGGATTCTGATCGGGCTAGCTGATGTATGACAAGTGAAGTTTCTGAAGGATTTTCGGCCTTATTGTCTTTTGTAGCTTGTCTCCCCATAACAGAAGCCAGTTGTATTCGTTGAGGGGTGATCGAATCATCATGATGACCGTATACCCCGCCTCTCTGGCGGAAATGGAATGTTCTAGCAGGTTTTGTATGAGCTTTTTGTTCCAGTTGCATAAGATGGAGGCTTCCCTGCTTTTTTCATCCCTCACCAAAAGGCGGAGGAAATAGTCTCCAACTGGGGTCTCCTTGATGGGGCAAGAGTCATCGGTTTTCTGGATGATCTCAATTGTGTGGACATGGAAGTAGTTTTTGTCTTTGACGACTAGATGGAGGTCGTTTCCGACAAACGTGTTCATAAATTGCTTCATTAAGTCGAGCTTGCTCATGGTTAAGGCTATTCTAACAAAAGGATTTAACAGATATTTCGAAATATGGAATGTATCTTTTTTAATAACGATTCGTGATTCATAATACTTAATACTACTTATACTGATGATAAAAGTCAAGGGAAAAGATATGGGAAAAGTAGAATTAGACGAGACGGAACTCGTGGAGCTGAGAAGACAAAAATTTGTAACCATGGAACAGAAAAGAATCGAGCAAATAGCGAAAATTGCTATGCCCACGGTTTTAGCGGTAGGCATCGGAGGAGCCGGAAGCAACGTCATATCGTGGGTAAAGCAGAGAAAAGTAGCTGGAGGAAAGCTCATCTCAGTAAACACCGACGCAAGCCATTTGGCTTTGAGCGCCGCCCACAAGAAGATACTGGTAGGCGAAAAGATAACAAAGGGACTGGGATGCGGTGGGTATCCCAAACTAGGGGAACAGGCAATGTACGAAACCATGGAAGAAGTAATCAAGGAAATCATCGGGGCAAACATTATATTTCTAGTAGCTGGGTTGGGCGGAGGAACAGGAACCGGGGGCACCTGCGCCTTAGCAGATGAGCTTCGCCGACGACTCTCCCCAGAAATCCATAACCTAATTGTAGGGGTAGTTACCCTCCCCTTCGAAATCGAAACAGCAAGGATGAAGATAGCGAGAGAAGGCATAAAACGACTCCAAGCATCTTGCGACACTGTCGTAGTCATCGACAACAACAGGCTCACCAAGATCGCTGGAAACCTACCCTTCAGGAAGGCTCTAGGCGTAGCCAACACAACTATAGGACAATTCATCAAAGGCATAACCGAAACCATCGCCACCGCAAGTCTCATCAACTTGGACTACGCAGACCTTCGCGCCATCATGAAGGGGGCCGGCCTCGCCTCGATAGGAGTCGGACAAGGGAATGGACAAGGCAAAGTAGAGCAAGCCGTGGAGAGAGCGTTAGACGGGCGACTGCTCGACATAGAGGACATCACTAAGGCTCGCGGGGTACTAATCCACGTAGCAGGCGGAGAAGGCATGACTCTTCAAGATGTCCATCATGCAGGGGAGCTGGTGAAGCGATCGATCCCACCGAAGGCAAAGGTTATCTGGGGGGCAAAGGTGGACAAGGCGTTGAAGGGAACCGCCAACGTCATGGTTGTCCTTACGGGAGTGGAAAGCGCCTTCCTCCGACGACACGGAGTATCGCGCTTCCGTTCCCTCTTCTCCAAGAAGCCATAGTGGTAAAGACCTATTTCCAATAAATGTATTGAATCGTAAAGTTTAGTGAGACATCAACATTAATATTACCGAATGCGCACGCACTCGGCGGCTTTAATCGCCCCAGTCTGGATCTTCCAGAGGTCCTCTGCCAACAGCCGAAGTCAACCCTTCCTTCCTTTATCGGCTTGGCGGCGCATTTTGGTTTCGTGAAATCAACTAGGGAATATTACGATGAGTTCTCTAGGAATTATGTAAAGTTTTACGAGATTTGATCAGACAGAGAAGGTGAATTCTCCAATTCAAAGTATAGAGAAGGATATGAAACGGTTGCAAACACCTTAAACAAAACAGCAGCGTCAGGAGAAAAGGTTATTGACGTTGGCTGTGGAGTTAGAGTATGGTCAACCTTGCTGGCGGAAAAAGGCGTATGTGTAACTAGCGTAGACAATTTATTGAGCATGCTTCAAAGATTGGCTGTGAGAACCAAAAAATTTGGGGCCGAATCCAAGATTTCCCCAGTATCGTCTGATGGATTTCAGTTGCCCGTTTAGAAATGAGGTTTTTGATGGCGCTACTTTGAACTGGATGCTCGCCACATCCCTGTTTTGAGAAATATCCGATTCATGAAGGAGGTTAACAGGGTTGTGGAACCAGACGGCTGGTTGTTCATTTCTGATAGCTACTGGAGGAGACAACAAGGTGGAAAAAAGCAACCCCAGATCAGAGAAACGAGAGGAAAAGGTACGAAGTAAACAAGTACTACTACGAGCCAAGCGAACTGAAGTAGCTCATCGAAAAAACGTTTGGTAAAATAAAACTTCTGCAACCTTTACAATACGAGCTAATATACGTAGCCAAGAAGCAATAACCAATCATTAGCAATTAAGTCGCTCAATTGAAACATACGTCTCCTGTATGCCTGATCGTTGCAGAGTGTCCCTCCACAGTTCTAATCCCCTAGCAGTTCTCCATTTTTCCGGCGCGGGAATGCCCAGCACTACCAACTTATCTGCCTTTTTGATTTTCTCGGCGGTGATGCATTTGCCTGTTTCAGGATGAACGGGTGTTATGATGTCTGGCGCCACGGCGACTGGCTTATCGTTCTTGTAAGCAACGAGAACTTCGTTTTTTGCTTCAAACTCAAACTTTAACCCCTTGTTTTCTCGATTTCCTTTAAGCATAATGTTTGTCCATGTAAAGCCAGCCTTTGTCTCTCTCTCAATTTTATCCACAACACCCTCAAAGAGTCTGAAACCGTTAGTTTCCTTGAGAACCGCCCTTACAGGGTCCACCGCCTTTCTCAACAGCATTCCGATTCTCATTGATCTGGAGAGCGTGTGTAAGATTGGAGAGGTCTTCACACATTTTCCCGTCAGTACTCTTCGGGCGGTGTAAGCAATTTGCCCCCACTCTGTAGCGAGTGTCCGGGCGATTCTCTCCGCGGACTTGAAATCTAACGTTTCCTTCACCAAAACTAGGTTACGGGCGTGGACGTCTGCCATTGCCATGGGGGCTATAGGGATATCATCAATTGTGTAAACTTTCAGATGAACCTCGGGAACTGCTCTTCCTGCTCCGTCTGCATCTACGATGGGTATTCCCAGCCTCGCTGCCACATCCACGGCGATCAATGTGTTAGCGCCCCCAAGCTCTATCGGGATAACCGCGTAGGCTTTGCGCCCCAGATACTCTTCCAATAACTGAAACGTCTTTGCTGCAGCATTGCTATCATGTGCAACTGCGGTGGTCGCTCCAACACATGCAAAGTTTATTACGATTGTGTCGTCGGGGACTTCTGAGGGGTCAATAAGATTCGCTTCATAGCCACCTTCGGCAAGCCCATCTACGATGGTATACCCCGTTTCAGAGTCTCCTCCACCGCCAGCTGAAAATATGGCGGCGCCATCGACGAGGTTTATCAAATCTTGGTGACTTAGCTTTTTCAAGAGGTCACGCTCTTGTTTAGTCGTGGGAACATGTTTTGACAGATAGCTTTTTCTTTTTGACGAATTTCTGTCTTGCGCTAGAAAGGCTTTTATGTTTTTTTGGAGCTAAAATTACCGTTCATGGTTTTGTAAAAATGAATGTGCTAAATGAGTTGAAGGTCAACCCGCTGAATTATGCTGCGAATCTAGAGTCACCTATCGGCGTTTACCTTAGAAGAAACATATTCAAAAAGGAAACTAAGGCTGATACAACCTTAAGGAAAAAATTGTATGAGAAAACTGTTGCCAACCAGTCTGTGAATGGAAGTTGGGACCAGCTATTTGTTCGAACAGCTAACAATCTTTGGAACCTTGCTCTTCTAGGCTATGACGCAGAAGATGAAAGAGTCAAGAAAGGGTTAGAGTGGCTTCTATCAATTCAGAGACACCAATATAGGGGCTATACAGGTTTTTTCCATTCAAACAACAGAAAAGACCCATACGTGATGCGCTCAACATTTTACGGAGAATTCGGGCCAGGCTGCACGATTTTTTATCAAACAACCTATGCAATTCATTTATTCCACATTTTTGGTTTTGATGACATTAGACAAGTTCAAAAAACTGTAAAATCATATCTTCAGTTTTGGAGGCCCGATTGGTGTGGTGCATGGTGCACAATCAATGTGTTATGTATATTGATTGAGCACCCCTTAAGTGCAGAATCAAAACAGGTTGAGAGTGGTTTGAAATATTTAGATAAGCGACAGACTAAAACGGGAGCGTGGAAGGGTTTTCCCTTCTACCATACTTTTCATGCTTTATCCAGAGCGCATCATTTTTTGGCAAAAGAGCAGTTTGAAAAGGCGCTTCCATCAATTGTTAAGAGACAGAATAAAGGTGGAAGCTGGGGCAGAAAAGAGCAGGAGACTGAAACGTTCTTGGTTTTAGATGCTCTGAAGAATGCTTGTACCATGTAGCAGAAACGTAACTGTGGCCATAAACACAGAAAAAGCATGATGTTGTTGTCTTCTCCTCTCATACGCATAGATATTTCCTTAGCTTGCATCAAAGACTCGAGTTTCAGTCTCTTCAGTTTTGGCTGGGATGAAATACCATTTGCACCACACGTTAGCTTTTCTCTTGTTTTGAGCCATTGATAAAAGGGAAAAGAACGTCTGCTTTATTATTAACTAGCACACCAATGGTTCATAAAAAGGCACATGAACAGAAGTGAACAGCCTATGCAAGCCCAAGACAAGTTTGAAAAGATCAGTGAACTGGCAAAGCGTCGAGGCTTTTTCTGGCCTTCCTGCGAAATCTACGGGGGGGTGAGCGGCTTCATAACGTTTGGTCCGTTGGGGTCCATACTAAAAAGAAAGATCGAAGACAAGTTTCGAGGTTTCTTCATTCGTCCCTTTGGCCTTTACGAAATCGAATCGTCGGTGATTATGCCGGGCAAAGTGTTTGAAGCCTCCGGCCATGTGAATCACTTCAAGGAACCCATGATTGAGTGTAGCAAGTGCAAACGAAGGTTTCGAGCTGATCACGTATTGCGGGAGTTTGCAGGGATGAGCGACACGGAAACGGAAAAACTTAGTCTTCAAGAGTTGGCAAATGAAATTAACAAACGCAACATTAAATGTCCAGATTGCGGCGGTGACTTTGGCAAACCTATGCAATTCTTAACAATG
>JAOUJL010000074.1 GCA_029883255.1 Candidatus Bathyarchaeota archaeon
AGAAGCCTAGTTTGCCTGCACCTCCGTCGCCAATTCTAGAGGCCAAGAAGGTTTTTCACGCATATGCAAAAGACATCGACGCGGACATAAAAGTAATAGAAGACCCTACAGATGAAATATGTGAAACCGGGTCCATTGAAGAGTATTTAGAGTATTTTCAAGATCGCTTCCAAAGAATACAAAGATTTCTAAGAAGAAGAATGGATGTCAAAGATGCCACATCCATATCCGAGGCGCTTAAATCTTCAGTTAACACAAAGGTGAAGATCATTGGCATGGTCACTGAGAAACGGGAACGCAAGCAAAGGGTATTCTTGACCGTTGAAGATTTGGAAGCCAGTGTCACTGTACTTGTGACCCCAAGCACAAGCCAAGAGGTCATAAAAAAGGCGCACATGTTACTATTAGACCAAGTTATTTGCATAAAAGCCATCAAAGGAAGAAACGACTTGTTTATCGCAGAAGATATTGTTTGGCCTGACATGCCCAAAAGAAAACCTAACAAAGCCTCAATACCGGTTTATGCAGCGCTCATATCAGACTTGCATGTCGGAAGCAAAATGTTTATGCGAGAAGAGTTTAGTCGGTTTGTGCTTTGGTTAAATGGGAAGTTCGGAAATGAAAGTTTGAAGAATCTGGCAAGTCATGTCAAATATGTGGTGATCGCCGGCGATCTTGTAGATGGGATAGGGATTTATCCGGGGCAGTTAGACGAACTGGCGATAACAGATATTTATGAACAGTATGGAATGGTCTCGAAATTCATTGAACAAATCCCAGATTATATCGAATTGATAATAATACCTGGAAACCACGATGCGTCCCGGAGGGCATTGCCTCAGCCTGCCATACCTAAAGATTATGCAGAGCCACTCTGTGAAGCTAGAAAAGTATATTCCTTAGGAAACCCAAGCACTGTGAGGCTTCACGAAGTCGAACTGCTTCTGTATCATGGACGTAGCCTAGATGATATTGTTGCGTCCATTCCAAATGTAAGCTTTCAAACTCCGGACAAAGCCATGAAACTTCTTCTACAAAGCAGACATTTAGCCCCCGTTTACGGAAAAAAAACGCCGATAGCACCAGAAAAAAAGGACTTCATGATTATAGAAAGACCCCCAGACATTTTCCATTCCGGACATGTGCACGTAATAAAGTATGACACTTATCGAGGAACACTTATCGTTAACTCAGGGGCTTGGCAAAAGCAGACTGAATTCCAAAAGAAAATGGGGGTTGCTCCCAATCCAGGAATCGTTCCAATCGTAAACCTTCAAACATTACAAGTTACACCCATCAATTTTGCAGCATCCTATGTGTGACAACCTGTGTAATGAGTCTAGTCACCTGTGTAAGTTCAGAAATGACTTCTCCATACTTGGACAGCTCATAATGTATCCAGATAATTTATGAATTGAACCATGTTTCTTGAAGGCTGTCTGGCGAATTTACACGGTGAATCTTCAAACGGTGGTAGCTCTATTCAACGCCTACTCGAAATCTCTGCCAAGTATTTAGGCGCATAGTTGACCAGCCGTTCAAGCCTATCATCCGTGGTGAATGACGTTCTAATAATACTACGTGCTATGCTCAGACTAATCTTTTTTGTACGCCCGTACCGTCCCATGCTCACAACTCGTGCGTTCAATAACCCTATCACATCCAGTTCATTCACTAGACTGCTCACTCGTCTTTGAGTTAACGGTGTAACCCCTGACTGACTACAAAGCTCACAGTAAATTTCATAGATGTCACCAGTCACCGCACAGCTAATTTTCGCCTTGCCTAATAGATAGACGCTACATAAAACAAGTTTTGAGTGAAGTGGAAGGTTCTCCAAAGCTTCCGCAATCCGATCATGTTCAATCCTCTTTTCCGCCCGTCGTACGTGATCCTCTACAACAGCTTCAGAGCCTTCACGCTCAGCCAACTCACCGGCAACCCGAAGAAGATCCAAAGCTCGCCGTGCATCTCCATGCTCCGCAGCAGCCAACGCCGCACACAAACTCAGAGCACCATCAAACAAAACGCCATCATGAAATGCCGGTCGGGCACGGTCTAGAAGAATGTCTCGTAGCTCAGCTGCGTCATATGGCCTAAATACAATTTCCTCCTCGCTTAGAGAACTCAAAACTCTGGGATCAAGAAGCTCTTTGAATCTAAGATCGTTGGAGATTCCCACAATTGAGGCTTTGCTATAACGAAGAGTTTCGTTTATTCTAGTCAATTCGTAAAGCAGAGCATCTCCTCGCGTTTTTATGAGGGCATCAATTTCATCAAGAACAACGATAAAAAGGATTTTACATGAGTCTAAACCAGTTTTAAATCGGTCAAAAACTTCTCCCACAGCTAGGCCAGTAAATGGAACCTTCACGTTTAAAGTAGTACATAAACTTGAGAAAATCCTGTATTCTGTACTCATTAGTCGGCAGTTAATATAGCAGACCTTCATAGGTGCCCCAAGTTCACAAGCCTTATGACCAAGTCTGCTCAACACATACTTTATAACCGCGGTTTTTCCTGTGCCTGTTTTTCCATAAACCAAGACGTTAGAGCATTGGGAACCTTTTAAAATGGGGGCGCATATTTCACCAAGGTAACGGATCTGTTCCCCGCGGTGTGGCAGCAGATCAGGAACATAGTCATGCCGTAACACCTCTCTGTCTTGAAATATGCTGTTGCCTTTCAAAAAATGTTCAAATACCTTGTCTAACACGGTAGTTTTACTCATAATATTGCCCTCAGATGTTAATTCATTGTTTGAATGTTTACACCCAGACCCCTACATTTCCTATGGAATAGCCTAGAGATTTTTAGGTAATATTCTTCCTTCTTCAGAAGGAATAGCCTCTCAGTGGTTAGCCACTATTTTTTTATTTAATGATTACTATAGAACACTTTGAAGTGTTTTTACAGATTTTTTTGCTAAATAATATCTACTCTCATCTTAGCAGATTTGGCGGTCCAGTGGAAACTTAGGGGTTGGGGCGAAGGGATTAACCATGCTTGCTGACAATTGTAAGCATGACGTATACGACGCGTCTTGTTGGACTCAAATAAGCATTTGTTAACACGTTAGCTTGTATGAACTGTTTACTCGTTAAACACTTAACTTTTTGTGAACTGTTGTGGAATTGATTTATTTAATGATTTACCAATGGTCCTATTTTATGAAAATTTACCTTTTTCTGTCCTATAACGTGTAAAGAGCCGACCCCTAGTCTTCTACTGGAGAATTAAGCTTACTACGCCTTTTGCGTCTATTTTGCAAACACTGCCTCTTGTGAAGTCTGTGAATCAAAAAAGATGCAAATTACGTTTATTTTTCAGTTTTAAGACATAATTATCCTTTTTACCCTTCTAATATTCACCATAACTTCTATAACCTGTGACGTGTTAAGTTGTAAAGAGTTTTGTTTGGTGCTTAGGGATGCCTGCTAGGAAAATGCGAGTGGAGGTCTTCGACGAAAATGGAAACCGTTATACAATAACCTTTACGGGGCATGTTACTAGAGACAAGGCTCTTCGTCTATTAGATGTTGTCGAACTACTCGGCGGCATGCCTGGGCTCAACCCTGGAGTGGGTGACTTTCCTTCGGAGCTGTCCAAGTTTGATAAGGTTCGCTTGATTCTTGAGAAGAGTTTTCCAGTTGCGTGGTTTTCTTCTAAAGACATTCAATCTGCATATGAACAAGAGTTTAAAAAACCAATCAGTTTGAGCACGGTTTCTACATATCTATCTCGGATGGCCCAGCGTGGCATTCTTGCAAATAGAAGTATGTCGAACCGCAAGCGTTATAGACGGATGACTAGAGTGTCACAAAATACATTAAGTTACATGAAAGGTGATAAATAACAGTCAATTTCAAAGGATACTGGATGTTTCAATTCCAGATTGTGTGCAGGCTCTACATATTTCTTGGAGAGGAAGCTGAATGAGCAAGATAGGTGAAGATTTAGCAGAAATGAAGAAAAAACTTGGTGAATACATTAACAAGGGACGCGCAATAGGTTTTCATGAAGCTAGGAAGGAACCTGTGATAGCAATTACCCCTGATAAGTCTAAAATAAAGCCTTTAAGAAGAATAGAAAATTGCGACGTACATTTCATCGCTGTAGACTGCTCAACCAGAACCTTGAAGAGAGCAAATAACTGGGGCATTTACCTCATGCGGGCAGCATATGCTTCTGTGGAGGGACGCAACGTGAATTGGGGTTATGAGGAAAGTATCGCCAGTATAGTTGGAGATCGCCGAACACGTTCTAATTTCTTAAAAGATCGAAGGCTGCAATTAGAAAGCGAAATGGCTTTGAAAATTCTTTACGAAGAGTCTAGTGATGATATGGACGTGGGTAGGAATGCTCTTCGTAGACTAAGTGAAGGAGATTATATTCTTCTGGATGGAGCTAGCTTCTTTGGCGGAAAAAGGGGGTTCTATACCTCACTATACGAAGAGGCTCTTCGTAAAAGGGTCAATCTTCTTACTATAAGTAAACAGTCTCCGATGCTTCAAGATGAAAAGGGGCGAGATCTTATGGCAGCAACATGTATGCTTGCGCCTTATCCAATCTGGATTTACTACCCAGTTAGAGAAGCAAATAAAGATAAACATCTATACGGGGATGTGTCTATTGTGAAATTGTGTGAAGATGGCTCACACGCTTTCCGTTGTGACATAATGGAATACTTAACTAATCGCGAAGTATCTGAGTTACTTTCCCCACTCACGACAATCTCAGAAGATCCAAGATGCCTAGGGTATCCGATCACCCTTTGGCTTGCTCATGATTTTTCTGCTTCATCTGACTCGAAACTCCTTCACTATCATGATCAAGTTGAGGAGATACTAGCTAACGCTGGGTTGTTAAATATACTTCGCGTTGAAGAACTCTCGTGCAGTTTTCCAGATGAACTTCATGGTGTAAAACATCCATTTCACTGGGAGCGGATTGAACATGTCTGAGCCTGTAGGGTTTGTCCGTGAGGTAAAGGGAGATAAGGTTTCCTTCTTCCTCAACAGAGGAACTGACCTCTCATTTGGTCAGATAGTGAGAGTAGACTCGGGCAACAGAAGCTTCTACGCGCGTGTTGTGGATGCTGGAAGCTCCTCTACACTAAAAACGGACGAGCAACTTCGTGAAGCAGAAGGGAAGGAATCCTTTGGGCCATACTCCAGCTATAGGCATGTTGATGCGATTCTTTTCCTTGAGAAAGAGGTCGGGAAGATTCGTTCTCCAACTTTTAACCCGGATTATATGGACAAGGTGTACGCGGCTACTGATGAGGACTGTTCGGTTTTGAGGCTTGCAGGGGAGTTGGAGATAGGGCGCTTGCGTTCAGGGAAGCATGTACTTGGTCCTGTCGGCATAAGTGTTGAGGCCATACCTCTGATGATGGGGATGTTTGGAATGACAGGATGTGGGAAAACGAATTGTGAATTGATGCTTAACGCTCGGATTATAGATTCGAGTCCAAGAACTGTTGGTTTAATTTTTGACTTTGCAGGTCAACTTCTCGAGGGAAAAGGGATAGCGCCTCAACGGGGACTGAGGGATCATCCACTCTTTCACACAAAAGCTCGTTATTACTCGGCTAGAGAGCAGAAGATGCTTGTTGGTCTATATACAATTCGTCCTCAAAAACTTTCAACACTCTTTCCTGACATTACGCATCATCAAGTTAGGCTTGCTCAAAAACTTTACAAGAGTTTGGGGAACACTTGGATAGAACAGTTGCAAGAAGCCTATAGTATGGGTGGGCATAAGGGAGTGGCTGAGCTCACCGACTACAAGGGCAAAGCCGTGATAGATGCCCTTATGCTAAAGCTTTCAAGTTTGTCTCCACATCTTTTTCCGCCGTCTGACTACAGTTTCGTTGACGATGTAGTACAGAACGTTGGGCAAGGCGTCACCTGTCTCGTCGATATTTCAGGTCTCAGTTCTGAGGAGCAATATGATGTTACCTGTCTGACAGCTTCTAGCGTGGCCCTCCATTACAAGAGGTTGTGGGAGAGTGATTTTGATGAATGGAAAAAGCTTCCAACCCTTTTGATAACTCTTGAAGAGGCCCATGAGTTCCTTGATCCAAACATGCCTAAAACAATATTCTCGGATATTGCATTGACGTATCGAAAGTATAGGGTGGGGCTGAACGCGGTGACACCGCGGCCTTCAAGAATAAATCCTAATGTCTTCGCTGAGCTTTGGACCAAGGTTGTCATGAAGACGGAGTTGCGGCGTGACAGAGTCTACCTTACGGACAACACGCCTTATCTTGAGTACAGTGACACTGAGGTAAAGATGCTTGATGTTGGGGAAGCTTTGCTTATCTCGGAGCCTAAAATCCGATTCGCAGTTCCGATAAAAATTACTCATTATCCTGAGTACCTCGGTGAGAGAGGAAATATTGATTATAAACTCTCTGCGTCAAAACCACTTTCTGAAATGGACAAGAAGCTCAAAAAGCTTCGTGAAGCTGGAAAAGCAAATTTGTGACATCACGTTAAGTTTTGGATTCCTTTTTTAGGATTTTTTGCATCTCTTTTTTGATGCTGTAAGCATATGGGATTTTTTGTACGTTGCGTTCTAGATATCCTTCTTCATACAGTTTTTTCATTAGGCGAGCGGTGTGCTCTCTTGTAAGTTTCACTCTTTCTCTAATGTCTGGGGCGGTCTTTCTTCCCTCTGCGGCAAGAATCTCGAGGACGCTTAGCTCGGTTTGTGTCAACGGGGCTAACGCGCGTTCTCTCTTGATAGGAATCGCTGCCTCTATCTTCGCCTCAGGCGTTACTGTGGGTTTGCGTCTAGCTTTTTCAAGCTCTCTAATTCTTTGCATAATGCTCTCTTGTTTAGTGGATATTTCGTTCATTCTTTTGCCCGTGTTTTCAATTTCTGCTGAAACTCTCTGTTCGACTTGTGAAATAGGTTTCATCTTGGCGGTGAACTTTGCAAGCTGTCCC
>JAOUJL010000075.1 GCA_029883255.1 Candidatus Bathyarchaeota archaeon
TTATGGTGCGACTATGGGCGTGTATCCTAGTGGATTGCAGGTTTTCTATGATCCAGTAAAGATTCCAATGTTACTTTTGATTTCTTTGTACATAACGGTTCCAAGCTATTACGTGCTCAGTTCACTTTTTGGAGGAAAACATTCGTTCAGCCAGATGGTTATTCTTTTGCTCTCAAGTGTCATGGTGATGTCTATTGTTCTCCTTGCACTAGTTCCGTTAAATTTGTTCTTCATACTGGCAACCGCAAACGTGACGTATTCTACCTATGCCTTTCTCGTTATCTTGAATGTAGCAATCTTCGCCCTCGCCGGTCTCTTCGCACTTGTATACCTTCTTAGAGGTTTCGCGACCATGTATCCCGGAATAGGTTGGACTCCAGCTTTCTTCGTTGGAAGCATAATTTTCATGTTTGTTGGAACGCAATTGTCGTGGGTTTTGAGGCCATACTTTCATTATTATCCGCAGTTTGTGCGGCCAGTTGAGAAGAACTTCTACATTGCTATGATTGAGTTGATATTCAGATTCCTTAGAGGGGTATACTAGAGCAGCTGTCGTGCGAGAAAGTAACCGAAGTCAAAACCAACTGGAATGACATGCATGCAAGTGTAGAATAGAGTTAATCTAATATGTTTCTATATGCTCTGCTAAGTATTTTAGACCGAAGGGTTTAGCGACAAATCCCTTAAGGCTGATCAGTATGTTCTCGTTGCCTTCTATGAGCCCTCCAAGTTCCGCCTTGAGGTCATTTACGAACGCGTCATACTCTGCGTAGCTTCTGTGGAAAGAGATCATTACAGCATCCTTTCCCATGCCTTGAGCTTTTGAGGCAAATATGATGTTGGGATGTTTATTCAACCATTTTTGTTCCCTTTCAATCAGTTCTTTTGATCTTGGCACCTTGTATACGCCCGTGGTAATGGCCATGATTTCAAATCCTATCTTAGCGAAGTCGGGGATGATCGTGAAGTCTCTTATCGTTCCATTCTTCACAAGCTTACTTCTCGTTCTGGTTACAGTTGGCTGTGACACTCCAACAAGCTCTGCTAGTTTCCTATCACTCTTCTTGGAATCCTTCAGCAATTCCACAAGAACCTTTTTCATTATCTTTTTCATCAGCATCACCACTCAACTGCACGTATTTGTATCACTTGCAAATTAATCTTTCTGCGTGCATGTATGCCCTCTTTACTGTTTTCTGTTAGTGAGCATAAGCGTGAGCGCAAGATCAAGCGCGCACTAGATAACCGTATGCTTTTGTCGGGTTATCTATGACAAACCGTACAAAACAACATGCGCGCGCGCCGAGTTCTATCATCGTATGCTCATTACGCCTGATACGATTCTCGCTATTCCATTCAATAGAAACGTAAAAGAGAGTATCAGAACTAGGGTTAGGAAACCAAACCCTGGAGAGACTAATACTATGACAGACAGAACGATAGTCAGGATACCCACCACCACAAGTAAACCTCTAAGCCAGCTTGGAAACACCTTGGCGAATCCGCCGATCACAATTCTTGCGATTCCATGAATCAGCAGGGCGAAGGAGAGTAGATAGATCAACACTTGAGTGGCAAGTTGAGGATATAACATAGTTACGATTGCTATTACAAGGGATAATATGCCCGTTCCAACGTTAATTGCCCTTAACCCGTCTGAGAGGTATTTGGCTGATATGCCGATGATGATTCTTGCGATTCCTATGACTAATAGAACTATGGAAAGTACTAAGATTAGTGTTAAGATAGCAAGCTGCTGATATCCCAGAACTACGATGGATGCTATGATAGCAATCAAGCCGAAGACTATGTCTAGAGCACGCAACCAACCTGGAGCCTTAATTTCACTCAAATTGAAATCCTCAGAAATACGTTCTATTATTTCATTTTATTATAAGGTTTGTTTCCTCATCCTTACACGAAAAGAATCAAAAAGGAAAAGGGTAGAATAATACGTGACTGGACGTAAGGTGAACTGTAGTGCCTAAACTCATTATTAAACGATCAAAAAAGGCTGGACTTCCACCAGGAACTCCCGTTCATGTTGGAGAGAAGAAGATTGACAGGGTAAGAATTAAGATTATTGATTACGATGAAGCTCAGTTTCAAGAGAAGGAAGCGAAAACGGTTGAGGAATGTTTTCCTTTCAAAGATAAACCAACTGTAACATGGATAAACATAGATGGTATTCACCAAGTCGATATCATAGAGAAAATTGGAAACCATTTCAACATACATCCACTAGTTTCAGAAGACATTGTGAATACTGGACAACGCCCAAAAATGGAGGATTTTGTCAGTTACATCTTTGTTATCTTGAAAACGCTATATTACGATGAAAAAATAAACGAAACAAAAGCGGAGCAAATCAGCCTGATTCTAGGGTCAAATTTCGTCATTTCATTTCAGGAGAATGAAGGCGATGTTTTTGACCCAATTAGAGAGCGAATTAGAAGTGATAGGGGACGCATAAGAAAGATGGGCGCAGACTATCTTGCCTACGCCCTAATAGATACTATTGTTGATAACTACTTCATAGTTCTCGAAAAACTTGGAGAAAAAATCGAAGACATAGAAGATGAGTTAGTTACAAACCCCACGCTTGAAACCTTACAAACCATTCACAGTTTGAAAAGAGAGATGATATTTCTGCGGAAGTCAGTTTGGCCTTTAAGAGAAGTAGTCAGTCGCCTAGAAAGATGGGAATCACCGCTAATTGACAAATCATTAAACATATACCTAAGAGACGTTTACGACCATACAATTCAGGTCATCGACTCGATAGAAACGTTCAGAGACATGCTGTCCGGATTGCTTGATATCTATCTTTCAAGCGTCAGCAACAGAATGAACGAAATCATGAAAGTACTAACAATCATTGCTACAATAGCCATCCCATTGACTGTTATAACAGGTATTTATGGAATGAACTTCCAATTCATGCCGGAACTTCAATGGCAGTGGAGTTACCACCTCGTCTTGCTTGCCATGCTTACCCTTGCAATCTTAATGATGATTTACTTCAGAAGAAAAAAATGGATATGATCCATCTCAGATCTTTCTGATATCCACGCTATGCCTACCATGCTTACACAATCAACCTTGGAGTTGCTTAAGAAGCAAAGGTGTGCTAATGTCTATTCCATGCTGTTTGCATGTTTCCAAAACTTTTCTGTGTAATTCTGCGTCTATCTCTGGCAGTCTCTTTATGTCGTTGATGAAACCGTAAAGGGTGTATTCAACGGCGTAGTTTTGGAATTTTGTTATCCACACATACGGTTCAGGTTCCTTCAGAACACCTGAGACTTTACCCGCAGCTTCCAGCAAAGCCTTCTCTACCTCTGTGCTGTCATATTCGAAGCCTGGTGTCACCGTGCAATGTCGTCGAACCACCTTCTTCTTCCCATAATTGTCTATTTCAGCTTTTAGCAACTCTTGATTAGGAACGGAGACCAAGACATTGTCGAGCGTCAACATTTTTGTGTAAATAAGATCTACAGCTACTACATCAGCGAATTGTCCGTTAAAGAAGATTCTATCTCCGACCTCGAAGGGTCTGCTCGTCATAACAATTAGGCCAGCAATGGCGTTGCCTACGGTGTTTACGGCAGCGAAACCAACAATGGTGCCACCGAAAATAGCCAATACTCCTGCAATAACCCCTATCGTCACGCCCCACTGTGCAAGAATTGCCAATAGAATCACAGCAGCTGTAGCCCATTTCGCGATTCGAGTCAAAGTATAAGCGAGGTGTTCTTGCAGTTTCTTTTGGGCTGTAAGACTTCTAATCTCTCGAACCACAACTCTGTAGATGACATAGACGACAACAAGTGTGACTGTCGAAAGCACAAACTTGTCAAGGTTAGACAGAAACCACTGACCGAAAGCATCAATATAGTCCAGTAAACTCATCCCTCAAACACCACGCCTCAACGTTATGTAATGCTGTCGAGATAAATTTTCTTTGTTTAACTCTGACACGTATCTTCTTGACTCGGTTTCATATTTCCAGCAAAATTTTTTAGTGTATGTATCTATCTGCTGAATCATTGATCTTGGTTGAGAAATGGAAATGTCTGAACCTAAACTTCAGTCAGAGCTCAAGCTTTTTGATGTGACAAATCTTGTAGTTGGGGCAATAATAGGGGCTGACATTTATGTAGCCTCATCGTTTGGTGCAGGATATCTTGGTCCATTTTCACTTTTCGTATGGGTTGTTGCAGGGATAATAGCCATCGTAATTGCGTTATGCTTTGCTCAGTGCGCTGCTCTGATCCCCAAAGTTGGCGGACCTTATGCGTATGCTAAAGAGGCGTGGGGACCCTTTGCGGGCTTCATCGTTGGCTGGTCTCTCTGGCTTGCCGAATGGGTGTCGCTAGCCGTTTTTCCAGTCGCCTTCACGCAGTATTTAATGTTCTTCATGCCAAATCTCGAATGGGCCTATCAAATCGTTGTCAAAGTGCTTTTTGTATCCTTCCTTGCAGCCACAAACATCGTTGGAGTTAGGGCTGCGGGAAAAGCAAATAACATTCTCACTGTGGCCAAACTCACTCCGCTAATTTTCTTTTCAGGAATTGGCTTGCTCCACATGACTTTGCATCCTGCCGCAGCCGCCTCGAATTTTTCTCCATTCTCTCCATATGGATTCTCAAATTTTGGAGTGGCTCTTATCTTGATATTTTGGGCGTATGCAGGCTTTGAAATCTCAACTATTCCAGCGGACGAAATAAAGGAACCAAGCAGAACAATTCCAAGAGCCATAATACTCGGAATTTCAATCGTAACTGTTTTCTATTTGACAACAAACATCGTGCTTTTTGGAGTAAGATCGTGGACTCAATTGGCTTCGGACACTGCACCCTTAGCCTCGGCAACTGCCGCAGTACTAGGTGCAAATTCTACATTGGCACTAATCGGTGGAACAATCGTCGGTGTCGGAGCCCTAATTTCGGTTTCCGGTTCTGACGAATCAGGAATGATAGGGACGTCAAGACTCGGATATGCGCTGGCCGTCGATGGTCTGTTTCCTCACATCTTCGCCAGAGTTCATCCAAAATTTAGGACACCTTATTTGGCAATCACAATCCAAGCGGTTACAGCACTATTAGCCGCAATTGTAGGTAATCTGAGTATGCTGATAGCTACATCTGTTTTCTTTATGGCGATTGCATACGTAGCAACTAGCGCATCAATCTTTTCGCTGAGGAAAAAAGGCATAGAACCCCAATTTCACCTCAAGGGAGGATTACTCATTCCAAGCCTAGGAGTAATCTTCTCTCTATATTTGATTTCACAGTGTACAATCACGCAAATTGCGACAGGATTACTTCTACTTCTCATTGGAACACCAATTTATGCAAAATATTCTCCCAAGAAAGAAATGACGGAACTTAAGAAAGCGTTACTCTCTAGAGATTCTATCCTCAGAAGAGCATACAGACAAGAGCAGAGGTTCTTAGCTCATATGTTACGCCATATAAAAAGGCTCTACAGAAAGATAACAGGCAAGAAACAGACATGGAGAAATTGAACGCGAGCATTCTTCCAACTCTCGTTCAGTCCTCTGTCTTTCATGACATACGTTTATCATAAGTGATTTGTGTGCACGCACTATGTTTGTGTTCTACATGAACAAAACATGGCAAACGAGATAAACTATGTAAAAGACGTATTTACGAGATGCTAACCGTATGTCCTTGCTCTCAAAGGATATTTCCTTCTGAAAAGCTTATCCGCTTCTACGGCAAGCTTCGCTTCCAACTCCCTCTGCCCCTTAGAAATAGCACTAAGATTCGGATGAGCAACAAGCGGCCCAGTTACCACAGCCTCAGGTCTCCTCTCATCTATCTCCCAAGTAGGCACAGGCTTCATCTCTAACAATTTCTTAATCCGCTCGTCAGTAGGCCTACCTCTCCGACGGATGGCAGAGAGCAAATCCCTTGTTTCCTCACGCGACAACGGTCTGAACCCATACGACGGAATATCCTTCACCATTTCCCGTAACCCTTTAGACCTTCCCAACCTCACCCCTACGCCAGTATACTCCCTGGGATTGAGAGGAACCAACTTAAGTCTATAACCCGAGCTCGGACCTATAACGAGCACATCCCCTTTACTATCAACTAAGACACTCCAACCCTCCGGATGCCTATTATACTGGTTCAAAATCTTCTTCGTTATCTGCTCGACGGGCTCAAAGATCACTCTAACATGCCTCCAACACCATTAACGAATCCTCTCCTAAAAACTCATCGCACAAACTGTTCCCACCATGCACACACATCTCACTTAACTCTTTTAGATGCCATGCAGCAGCAGATCTTAACACGCCAACATGCACAAACCTATCACGAGGAACCCACGGTCAATACAGCCACCGACAATTCTAACCTTTTCCAGACATTTCTATACATTTCCGTACATTCCCGTACTTTTCCATACAAAAACCTACACAAGCCAAGCCCATACCAAACTCCTTTCTCAAAAACCAACCTGAAACAAGCATTCCACCCCTCCCCCCCGGTATAGGGGGTCTAATGAGAGAGAGACATACTGAAACAACGTGTGACACAACAATCAACCACAAAAATCCCAGTATCCAAAAAAATTATAGGGGGGTCTAGAGAGAGACACAAACAATTTAGCAAAACGATCAACCTGAAAACCAACACCCAACAAATCAACATCAACACCGAGAATCCAATAGAAAGCTATAAGAACCCCTAACCCGAGCTATAGTAATTACTCAAAACAAAAACAATACATCAACATAGAGGAAGAAACATGCCAGAAAAAAAGCAGAAAAAACCGGAAAAAGAGACAAAACCCGCAGAACCTGAAAAAAAGGAAGCACCAAGAACAGCTAGAGCCGAGAACGTCGTCTACATCGGAAGAAAACCCCCCATGAGTTACGTACTGGCACTCATGACAAGCTTCGGCAACTCCAACATC
>JAOUJL010000354.1 GCA_029883255.1 Candidatus Bathyarchaeota archaeon
GGCCATTATAGATTTTCGCGTATTCATAGCTTAGTATTATGGCTCTAGCCGAGCCTAGGTGCAACACGAAGTCGGGATTAGGTGAAAAACGGGTGACAACCCGCTTATATTTTTCAACGTTTGGCAACGGTGGAAGAACCCTCTCTTCTTCAACCTTCTCGCTGACCAAGAGTTCGGGCCACTTTTCCTCCACGAGTTTCCTCTGCTTCTCCAAAGAAAGCCTATTAACCTCTTGAACAACTTCATCGATGAGGACAGTAACCTCTTTTATTTTTCCTCTAAGATGAGGACATTCACCGAGTAACTTGCCAAGAACCGGTTTCGGTTGAGCCTTCCCTCCGTAACGAAGCGCGTTTAGAAGCGCAATTTTCCGAATAATCTCCCTAATTTCCAAGTTTTCATCCAGAGTCAAGGCTTGCCCCTTAATCTTCAAGCTTTAATACTTTCTAGCAAAAACGAGGTCAGCGAGACTTATCAGATCTTCCCTGTCTTCTGATGCAGGAAAACTTGCCAAGGCCTTTTTAGATTTTTCAATGTATCTTTTTGCCTTTTCTTCCGCGTACCTGATTGAACCCAAGGAACCAACCAAACCAATTGCCTCTTGAATTCTTTCGAGAGAGGCTGATCGATTACCCAAATTTTCAAGAATCCTTTTTCGTTGATCCTCAGAAGCATGTTCTAGAGCGTGAACAATAATCAAAGTTCGTTTTCCCTCCCGAATGTCGCTTCCAACAGGTTTCCCCAGAGCCTTCTCATCAGCGGTTAAACCTAAAACATCGTCAATCAACTGAAATGCCACGCCAGCATAATGCCCATACTTTCCAAGGCGTTCAACCTCACGTTTCTTTGCACCCCCAAGGATTCCGCCGCATCTTGCAGAGGTCGCAAATAAAGCAGCAGTCTTTGCTTCGATCATTCGAAAATATTGATCCTCGGAAACAGTTTCCTTACTTTCAAACATCATATCAAGAATCTGCCCTTCACAAATGGTTACAGTTGCTTCGCTGACATTCTTTAAGACCTCTAAGATGCGTTTAGGTGATACACGCCTAGAATCTGTATGCTTGGTGATTGCTTCATAAACCTTGGCGAAAAGAAGGTCCCCTGTCACAATGGCGGTTGGCATTCCCCACTCGACGTGAACTGTTGGGAGATTTCTTCTCTTTTCATCTTTGTCAATTATGTCGTCGTGTATGAGAGTGAAAGTGTGAAGAAGTTCCAAGGCTGCTGCAGTCGGAAGAGCATCCTCTTCCCTTCCTCCCACAAGTTTACAGCTTTTCAAGACGAGGTACGGCCTCAGACGTTTTCCTCCAGCGTCAATTATGTGACGGGCAGCCTGATAGAGCACTGTAGGTTCACTCTCAAGACCAACGACTTCATCGATGAACCGATTCACTTTCTCGGCTGTTTCAGCCAGTTGAGATAGTAGGCGGATCATGCTTTTCTCCTCGCGTAAAGTTCAAGTTGAAAACCTCGCATCTTCAACCATTCACCAGTTTTTCCAGTTAACACAACTGGAACTTTTTGCAGCTTTTGAATGGATCCTGCGCCAGTTAGGAACATAGCGTTTCTCAACTCCTCAACCACGAATTGAAGCGATTTCTTAACCTCTTCAGATCCTTTTGCAGCTGGCTGCAGAATCGGTGAAGACATGCTGGCTAAACTTGCCCCCAAGCCCAAAGACTTTGCAACATCTGTTCCGTAACGTACCCCGCCTGACGCTATGACAGGCAAATGAAC
>JAOUJL010000076.1 GCA_029883255.1 Candidatus Bathyarchaeota archaeon
CTTCCTCTGTCTATTATAAACGTTGCATACTGCACGTATCACCAGTATGAGGAGCGCTGTTCCAATAGGAACTACCATTGTCCTGCAAAGTAGCTACTTAAATCCACCACAAAGCGAGCCATTAATGGGATTTTGTCTCCAATTTACTGGTAAAAATTTCGTTACGGCTTGATGCGGTTAGCTTGATCTAGATGCGCCCGCAAAAAGCTCATCTTTGCGTACGCACATAAACTCCCAAGATAAGGCCGCTTATAACGCCACCGAGAATGTAAATGATCGAAACTAGCTTAGAAACGTGGGGATAAAACTTTTCTCTGGTACCTATTCTTGGTTTTCCGTTGGCTATCCCTAGGATTTCCCTTTCGAATTGACATTTGATCTTTTCCAAGGCGTTCAAGAGGGAATAATGTTTCAGAAAGAGCAAGCAAGTGTTTCTAATCTTCCAGTATAAGAAGCGTGCCATGTTAAATTTCACAACGTCTCTGCATCCTCCATTTTTGGCAGAGTAATGAAAGGTGTAAGCGTTGGGGTCGAAGATTTGAACACCCGCTCTATTACTTCTGATTCCCAGATCTGTTTCCTCCCTGTATCCGTTTCCTTTGAAGTTCTCGTCGAAGCCGTGAAGTCTGATCAGCAGCTCCCTTCTGTAGGACATGTTGCCTCCCTGAAAGAAATTGACTGGTCTGACATCGAATTTTTCCAGTTCTTTGTCTGATTGTAGTCTTGTGTTGTTCACTACGTTTCCTGATCTGGAGATGAACATGTATTTCGTGGGTTTTGCTTTCTTGCGAATCTTTCTTCCCAACTCGATTACTGGTCCTCCAACGCCGACAATTGGCTCATATTTGTAGTACTTCAATAGGTTCTCTAACCAATTCTTGTCAGCAGAGCAGTCGTCATCCAAAAAAGCTATGACGTCACATTTTGTGGCTCTGATTCCGCGGTTTCTTGATGCTGCGGGACCCTTTCTCTTTTCGTTGACGATCAATTTCGTTGGAATTTCGCAGTTTTTCACTATTTTGTTGATCGCTTCTTTAGTTTTCCTTCCAGACGCGTCGTCTACGACTATTATCTCTTGAGGTTGACAACTCTGGTTAACAATGGAATCTACACATCTTTTTAGAGCTTTTCTTCTGTTCCTGGTGCAGATAACCACTGAAACGGAAAAATTGGACAAATCCCTCACCTTCCCTCATTGAGCTTTATGCCGTGTAACCATACTCTTGACCGCGTGAATCATGTAAGACTCTGAAAAGAAAAAGGAGACGTAGGTGGACTTTTTAGACAAGTTTTCAGAGAAGATACCAAAAATCCGAAGCGCTATGCTTTCCAACTTCTTCGATACAAGAGGAACCTCATCATTTCCTCTCATGAAAATTGGAAGCCTAATTATCACAGGTGAAATATCCACGATTGAAAACTCGTTCTTTTCCAATAAGGTCTTCACAAGATCGATTGGGATGTTTTCATACCACGAATAAAGACGCACCTCGTCAAAACTATTCCGATCGTAGAACCTCAAAGATTTCTTCAATCTTTTGTAAAAATCCCACAGTGAATCTTTAGTTTTCGTTATTATCACAAGCTCTCCACCAGGATTGAGGAGGCAACAGGCTTTTCTGAAAAGGTCTTTTTTGTTTGGGATGTACTCGAAAACTCTCACAGAAAAAATCTTGTCGAATCTTTCTCTGAAATCGTGATCCGTGAAGTCGGAGTTGACGAAAGTCACGTTGTTGTTTTGGATATTCTCCTTCGCCTTCTCTATCATTTTTTCGGATATGTCTACTGCCACTAGCTTAGAACACCTACTCGCAATCAAGTCTGTCCATGTCCCAGGTCCACAGCCGATCTCTAAAATTCTGTCACTTTCCGTTGGATCTAAACTTCTCAATAAGGCTTTCTTGGTTTGAACGTAATCAAACTTTGCAATCTTGCTTCCAGTCCACTGAGCATCTTTGTATACATGCGATTTCTCGTTCCAAAAACACTGAATTTGCTCGTGTCTTGAGATCTTCATAATAACACCTCAATTGTGGCGAAGGTTGGAGTCTTAGCGCTCTCGGTTCCCTTGAATGAACTCTTCAACCCTTTGTCGGGCGACGTGATCCGGCATCTGAACCGGTGGATGCTTGAAAGCATACGCTGAGATGCTAGTTAGCTGTCCTTTTATGCCTCTGTCGAGAGCCAATTTGGTCGCTCTGACGACGTCGATAACCACACCCGCACTGTTGGGAGAATCCTGCACCGATAGTTTAAGGTCCATGTCGATTGGGACGTTCCCGAACTTCCTGCCCTGGATATACACATGGCATATTTTGTTATCTTTAAGGAAGGGGATGTGCCCGTTTGGACCAGCCCACGCCTCAATCTTGTAAGGCGCTAGGCTGGTGAGAGCGCTGATCTTACTCTCTCGTTTAGTTTTAACCCTGCTTTCAGTGGTCATGTTTAGGAAGTCTGTGTTGCCACCAACATTCAATTGATAAGTCCTTTCAATTCTTATTCCTCTAGAGACCAGGAGGTCGATGAGCGCTCGGTGAACGATTGTTGCTCCTATCTGGCTCTTCACGTCATCTCCCGCCACCGGCAGGTCTGCATCTTCGAACTTCCTTACCCACTCCGGTTCACTCGCAATGAACTCTGGAATACAATTGACGAAAGCGCAACCAGTATCAAGGCAAGCTTGAGCGTAATGCCTTGTTCCACGAAAGCTACCAACAGGCAGAAAGTTCAGCAACATATCAGCCTTACTTTCCTTGAGGACATCTGCCACATTTGCAGGGTCCTCGTCTTCGCTGTAGACATTGAAAGGAATCTTCATATGTGCGGCCACGCCGTCAAGTATTGGTCCAGGAAGCACCTTCACGCCTAGATCAGGCATGTTTGCAAACCTCACGCAACAGTTAGGTTCTGCGAAGATCGCTTCGCTCAAGTCCCGACCGATCTTAAGCCTGTTAACGTCAAAAGCTGCCACAAAATCTATGTCTCGAAGGTGATAGCCTCCGAAGGTTAAATGCATTAACCCTGGAACCTGTGAATTCTCCTCGGCGTTCTTGTAGTATTCAACACCTTGAACAAGGGCTGAAGCGCAGTTCCCTACTCCGGATATTGCAACTTTAATTTTCATAGTTGAAACCAACCAACCTAACGATTTTGCGCCACCTTATCATGGCATGCATGCATGTATAGCGGTCTAATCGGTTTGGCTCGTCTTCCTGACAAGGCTAGATTTATCTTACCGATAAGACAAGGTTAATATATAACTCATGCAAATATAAACCTTACGAAACGTTCGTTACATTGGTGATTGAAAGTGGCGAAGAGAGTTGTTAGGGTGATTCATCAGCCCAAGATCATCAAGGTGCTGGCGGATCCGGTGCGCAGGGAGATACTGCGTCAACTGAGGCATGAATCACAAACTCAAACCCAGCTCGCTAGAAAGCTGAATCTCACGAAACCATCAATGAACCATCATCTTCAGTTGTTGCGCAAAGCGAGGCTCATCAGAGTTACTCGTACTAGGCCAGAGTCCCATGGAATACTCCAAAAGTACTACGAACCAACCTCAAACCTGTTCATAGAAGACTATGACAAAACGCCTCCTCATCTACAAAAATACTTTCTTCAGTTCCACATAGAACGGTTACGTGGCATGCTGAGCGTTTTCCAGCTCATCGGAAAGAAACGGGGAGAACCCATTAACGTAACCTCTGATCAGCTCAAAGAGTTGGCACAGGAAGTTGCGAGACAAATGACCAAAGTTGGAAAAAGATACGAAAAAACCGGAACAGCCATGAACAGGGAAACGCTACTCATTACAATCTACAGCGAAGCACTAAAAGAAGTTATGGCTGAAAGCAAATGGAAGGACTTTTTTGATCACTAATGAGAATAAGACCTAAGCGATTGAGCGGTGTATGTAAGTGAATAAGATTGTTTGGGCTACGACCATAATCTTGATTGTTGTGGCTATGGGTGTAATCACCTATTTCGCGTGGCAATGGGGTGTTCTTCAAGAGTTAGGAATTTTAGATTTTGTTACCTCAGAAAACATGACTCTGGCTTTGAAGGTGATCATCGTTTTAGTCGGGGCGATCGTCGCCGATCGAGTCATCGGAAGAATGATCAAGCGGTATTCTAGAAGGATTGGATTGGTCAAACACATAGAAAACATGTTCAAAGTGACCGCGCGAATCGTCATCTTTGCCGTAGCTATAACCATCATCCTCCCAATATTCAAGATAGACACAGGCGTTATTTTGAGCATCTCTGCTCTGAGCGGAGCTGCCATAGGTTTCGCCGCCACACAGACCGTTGGAAATTTCCTAGCAGGATTGTACATCATGATATCTAGACCCTTCACAGTGTCAGATTACGTGAAGATAGGGGACGTAGAAGGCCAAGTTAGGGAGATAACAGTCAACTACACAAAGATTTACATGCCTACATACAACTTCATTGAGATTCCCAACAGACAGGTCTTGGACAGCCGAATCTTGAACTACTCCAAAAAGAACATAGTTGACTATACGTTTAGAGTTGGCTTCCCATCCACCCTCCCCGGAGACATTACAAATACGGAGTTGATGCAGGACTGCATTGCTCCGGTCATCAACTCCTTCTACGAAAGACAGAAGAAAATGTTTGTGAAGAAGCCTGAGCTTGCCGTTGCTACGGATTACATGGGTTACATGGGGAGTGTCGGACTGGACAGGCTTCAGAGAACCTTTGCTGTGAGGGTTTTCTTTAAAGAGAAGGACGTTGAAGCGTTCTATGACCTACAACCCCAACTTCTAAACGAAATAATCAAGAAGTGGGACGAATACAGTAAAAAAGTCAACAAAGACGTCTAGTTTAGAGAGCGTTAACGTCCTGACTGTTTCTTTCCAGGCTTCCGTGCCTAGGCTGGAACAAGCCTCCAAGGTTACTCCTTCTTCGCCAACGTGCAGAGGACTACCTTATCGCTTTCACGAACTTCTTTTTCTTCCGTCGAAAGATGCTAGTGTACTTCTTGGAGATTTCTACTAGTCCCTTGTTTTTCAGGTTGGTGATTGCCCCCACCATTCTGCTGTCAGGCATGTTTTTAGGCTGAATCTCTCCAGCCTCTTTTATGAATTCGTAAGTTTTCCTTTCTATTTCAGTTAAATCTTTAAGGTTCAAGCTCCGCACCTGTCCACAAACGAGCGGTCTGACATTTTACAACATCCGGTGTTCGAGGCTGAAGGCGCAAAAACATGCAAATTTTGCAATCGCTGAAATTCGCCTCTATATATCCTTTGCTAATAATCATTTAAAAACATTAATGCGCGGCATTTTTAGCGCGTCTCTCATGAAGTAGCTGCTTACACCCTTTTGTCTACCAAAATAACTGTTTTCAACTTTTCATGGTCGGCTTTTCCCGCTTTTTAACTGACTTTAGCTTTTGCCCGCAACTCCAAGTTCTGTGTGTGTTAGAAGCCTCAAAGCTTCTTCTTCAGTCATCTGAGGATTTTGTGCCTGCACATTTTTTATCTTTGACTCAAGTTCTTCTATTCCAAGCGACCGCACAAACTCTTTGATGACCGCAAGTTTGCTGAGTTTTGTCCTGCTAAAGTTACACAGCAGATAACTCTTTTCAACTTCATTGACATCGTATTTCATGCCGACTACAGGGCGCCCCATCAAGAACTGTTTTGTATCCCGGTCGATCGGTGAAAGCTCTAGTTCCGCTTCGAAGGCTTTTCTTAGACAATTGGGCCAGACACTTTCTTTTTTCAACCCTACCTTCTCGACTGAGTTTTTGATGATACGCCAAATGCTTGAGATCGCCATTCTGCCTCCAAAAGGTACGTTTCTGCCTTCAGAGACAAACAGTGGGCTATTTGGCGTCAACCCTTTCACTTTCTTGCCTTGTTCTCTAATTCTTTTGATTCTTCTCTTTCTTTCGTTCAGATAGGAGTTCAAGGCTTCACACGCCTCAACTCCGAAGAAGGTGTAGTAGGCATCAAGCGAAGGTTTTTCGCCAATTTCTGAGGTGACATGAACTAGAATGGGGATCTTGTTCTTCTCGATTTGTTCTCTAATATGCCCATAGTTGAGATTTCTTAGCGCTGTGATTCCAAGTCCACTCTGATACATGCATAGGATTATAGCTCGGTCTCTGAGTGAGTGAGTGTAGTCCGCCATAACGTAAACTTGTTCTTTGGAGGGAATGATCTCGGTCTTCTTCGGAACTTTGGGAATGAGGTCCAAGTGTAAAGAGACGCCGTTTGCTTTGAGAAAAGATGTTAAGCAAGCTCTCGCATATCTTGCGCTTTCGCGTTTCCCTGAATTTAGCAGCTCATTCACAAACTTTTGTGCGACTTGTCGAACATCCAAACTTGCAGGGACTAATTCTTTCGTTTGTTCTGCTGTGTGTTCTCCAAGCGCTGAGGCAACTAACTCGCTCGGACTCTTGCTGTAGTATTCACTAAACTTTTGTAGAGTCCTAAGGAAACCAGGCATTGTTGCTTTCCACCCTGGCTTCTCTTTCAACTTTGATACCCATTTTTTAACGCTGTCATCTTTTAACATGGGCTCAAAAATCTTTGGAGCACTAACGAAATAACCTCTGTCACTTCTCTTGCGCCAGTCTTTTTCCATCTTGACATCCATAGGTAAACTGCCTCCTCGACGGGAATATAAGTTTTTTTCGATATCAATAAAAATCAATAATTTTACGTTCGAAGACAATTAGACAAAAGATGAACTCATAGAACGCCGATGAACGTTGCCTCCAAGTTATTTTTTGGGCAGAATTCAAATATAATCTTAGTCTCCTACTCTTGCTACAGGCTGATGACGATCAACAGCTTTTCCATCATCTCCTTATACCTGTTTCTTATGGTAACCTCCGTTATGTCTGCGGCTTCAGCGAACTCCCTCTGAGTTCTGCATTCGCCAACGACTTTGGAAGCTATGTAAC
>JAOUJL010000355.1 GCA_029883255.1 Candidatus Bathyarchaeota archaeon
AGTTTTGGCAACGGTGGTAAGCATTATTGCGTCATCTTCATGGATCAAGATGAGGGCGCCAGTTGCTTTTTTTATGATTCCGTTTCCAGCTGTGTGATCAGCGTGACCATGCGTGTTAACGATGTAATTAACGTGCAAATCATTCTGTTCAATAAAGTCAAGAACCTCTTTAGCTTCTCTGTCTCTGTCAAATCCAGGATCGATGACTATGGCTTCCTTGGTTTCCTCGCAGCCTACGACATAGCAGTTCGTCAGATACATTCCAAACGTGGACATCTTTAGAATCATGGGTATGCCTCTTGCCAGACGAATGTGATAGTATCCTATCAAAAGAGAATATCGCTGTTATAAAACTACTGGAAGACGCGCGCTAGACCATTACTCACAGAATTTGTTGGTGCGGTCGTGTCCTTTTTCGACTAGATAGTCGCGAAGAGCTTCTTTCCACTCTCTCATTTCTATGCCGTATTTTGGAAGCTTTGTGCTTCTTAATGCCGAAAATCTTGGCCTTTTGGCTTTCATTTTTAGTTGGCGTGTTTTGATTGGTATTAAATCCGGCTTTGAACGCAAAAGTCTGAATATTTCTTTGGCGAATTGGAACCATGTACAGTAGCCTTTGTTTGTCGAGTGGTAAGTTCCGAATGGTAGCTTTGATTCCAGCATATTTTTTATTGTTGTGGCTGCGTCTTTTGTATATGTTGGGCTCATCCACATGTCATCAACAACATTGATGGTTTCGTTTTTTTTGGCTTTTGTTATCATCGTTTCGACGAAGTTTCCCCCTTTGCCGCTTGCTCCTGCTACGCCGAATAGGCTTGCAAGTCTGATGATGTAGTGTTTTGGGTTTTGTTTTGTGTAGAGTTCTCCGGCTAGTTTTGAGATTCCGTAGGTGTTGATTGGGGTTGGGGTGTCATCTTCTGTGTAGGGCTCGTTTTTTGAGCCGTCGAAGACGTAGTCTGTGCTTATGAATATGGTTGTGGCTCCGATTTCTTTGGATATTGTGGCTATGTTTCTGGCGCCTAAGGCGTTTACGGAGAACGTTTTTAGGGGTTCTTCTTCGCACTGATCTGTTTTGTGGAATGCGGCGGTGTTTATTATGACATCGGGGTGATGCTCCTTTAAAATTAGGCAGCTATCATAATCTGTGACTTCTAAATCTTGGTGCGTGAGGCCTATAACTTGATGCCAATCTCGTAATACTTTTATGAGGTCTGTGCCGAGTTGTCCTTTTGAACCTATGATGATTATTTTCATAGTAATACTCCGTTGATTTCGACCTCTTTGATGAGCGTGTGCATTTCTAGCAAGTGCTTATACCATTTGACGGTTATCGTTCGTGGATCGTCTCCGGATACTCTCCCATCTTTAAGCCCGTCGAACACTTCTTTTGCTCCTTCTTTGGGCGTGTAACGCGGCTTGAAGTTCAGTATTTCTTTGATTTTGTTGAAGCTTACTCTGTAGCTCCTTTTGTCTGCTGAGCCGTACCATTCATGGTTGAATGGCAAGTTGATGGATTCTGCTATGTGTTTCGCCAAGTTGAAAATTTGGACGTTTTGTTCATTGCTGCCTGTGTTAAAAACTTGACCATTGATGAGTTCTGGGTCTGCTTCTAGGACTTTGGTGAAGGCGTTTGAGGTGTCTTTTACGTGTATGAAGGGGCGCCATTGTTTTCCGTCTCTCATGATTGGTATTTTGCCGTTTTTGAAGAAGCCCAAGGTCATTCCGTT
>JAOUJL010000077.1 GCA_029883255.1 Candidatus Bathyarchaeota archaeon
GGTGTAGAAAAGAAATGGGTCGTTCGCGGTTATTGATGCGAGTCTCACCCTGTTTTCGAAGTCCAGTATCGCTGATTGCGCTGTTATAGAGGCGTCTGCCGGAGAGCCAAACGGACTGAAGTAGGAGTGAACCTCGCCTGGTCCCCCGCCTGCGGTGAACATGTAATAGAGGTGGTCGCTCGCTTGGAAGTGTCTCCATATTCTCAAAAGATCTTTGTCCTCTGTTTCTTTGACGAGCGGTTCAAGTCTTCTCACAGAAGTGTAATAAGCCCACTGCATCGTGTTTCCAAGCCAACAGCTCGCGTCTCTTTCCAAGTCAGCCCAGGAGACGGTGCCGCCAAGTTCGGGAACGTCAATCTCTCCAGCCGAGGCGTGCTTTTCTGTGACCTCGGAGGGTGTGGCCATGTGGAGATGCCACCATTTCAAGATCTCAGTTGGCAGGTGTCTTAGGAAGTCGTGTATGCCGGTTTCGGGCCAGTGGTGTTCACCGAAGGTTTCGTAGTCTGGGAAGATGTTGATGCACTGGCCGTGTGCTGCCGCGAGCCAGCTTGCGTACTTTTCTGCTGTTAGGGGCCACTCGCTCCACCATCTTGCTGAGAACCTGAACCCTATGTCGTCTGTCAGCTTATAATTGCGCAGCAACACTTTGATTTTCTTGCAGCCCGTCGGCGTGTAGAGATAGTTTGGTGATTTCTCGTGCAGTATTCTTTCCACACCTTCTGTGAAGATTCCTTGGTAGCCCAGTTTTTCGATGGTTTTTGCTATGGCGTTGTTGTAGAGCAGCTCGGTGTTCTCGAAAACCTTCGGCGTGTAGCCAAGTAGGTCCTTCATTGTTTGTTGGTGCATTTTTACCTGTTCGACGAATTCTTCTCTTTCGGGATAGAGGCTTGCTAGCGAGTGATAGTAGGTTTGGCTTAGAAACTCCACGCAGCCGGTTTCTGCGAGTTGTTTAAAGGATTCCAGGATGTCCTTGTTGAACATCTCACACTGTTCCAGAAAGACTCCGGAGATGCTGAATGAGACTTTAACTTGTTTTTTCTCCCTCTCGTGTTTGTCGATTAAGTCAAGCAGTATTTGGTTTGATGGAAAATAACACTTTTTACATGTCCTATCAAAAACTTCTTTGTTAACTTTATGGTCGAAGTAATGGTTGAAGAGTTCCTTCTTTTTCACACGTTTAAAAATCTTGTTTTCCCAAAAGAAATTTCGTCTTATCCTGTGTGGTTGGTGTACCTCAAACACGAACACTATGCCGGTCAAGGCGTTAACCTCTACTCACCTTATCAACTCACGCGGTTATTTCTAATTTGCTGTACGAGATGCAATGACTACAAGAACAAGAAGAAAGCAGAGTAGTTCGCTTATTGAAAAACTAACGCTTGAGCACCATAGACTAGTTGTCTGTTTTTTTGTTTTCTTCGCTTTCGTTCTTGTGTTTGAGGGTTTTTGTGGATATTTCTCGGATTAGTGGTTTTGTTTTGCCTCCTTCTATCTCTATTTTTGCGTTTGGGTATTGTTGTTGAAGCTGTTTTTTGAGTGCGTTTGCGTCTGTGTTTTTTCCGACTTTTGCTTTTACTTTTGTTCCTTCGGGAGTTTGAACCACACTTATTGAGTATCCGGTTGTGGGAGACTTGTCGAACAGTGATTCTGCGTCTTCAAAGATGGAGCCTCCCAACAGTTCGTCTATTATGCTGCGTTTTTTCTTGCGGGGCATGGTGTGTACTGAGTATTTGAATTGAAGTTGTGTCTTAAAAACTTATCAAACGCGCGTGTGCTTAGAGTCTCACTACGTCGGCTAGTTGTGGGGTGGACACTTCGAAGAGGATTGAGTTCTTTTTGCCTGTTATTCTGTGGACTGTTTTTGGGGGTAGGGTTATGTCTTCTCCTTCTTTCAGTGTGACTAGTCTGTCGTTTAGGATTATGTCGACCTCGCCTTTGAAGCAGTAGATCGTTTCTTTCTTGTCTTTGTGGTAGTGCTGAGAGGTGTGATGGTTTCCTTTTATTATGAGGATTTTTCCGCCGTATTCTTGTTCTTGGGCTATCCACAGTTCCTTGCCCCAGTTTTTCAGTATTTCCCTCACGATCGAAACCCCATCTTCGTTCTTCTTTTGACTGTAAGTATTTATTGCTTCGTATCTTAAAAGGAGGAAGGTGCCCGCACGCTTGTAGGAGTAGGCTTGAGTATGTTTGTACTCGTGGTAATTTAATGCTGTTTAGGAAACGCAAATAGTGTGAGGTTTTACGAAAAGGTATGAGGCTTTGTACTTGATCGGTTTTGTACTTGATCTATTGCCATTTGAGCATATGTTAGAAAGAAGTGCGCGCGAGAAAAGCGGGATTTATATAAAGTTTCGTTTAACAAGTTGTTATACGCTGTTGCAGATATATAATATCGTGGTGAAACATGATGGAGAAATTATCTGCTTGGGAAGAAGCTTATAGAAGCGTCGAATCGATGTGGGGATTGAAGCCCGATCATATACTGCTAGAGTATGCAAGTCTCATCCCTAAAGGTAATGTTTTGGATTTAGGCATCGGAGAAGGGAGAAATGCCCTTTTCTTTGCTAAGATGGGTTATGAAGTTGATGGAGTCGATATTTCCCAAACTGCTATTGAGCGATGTATTGAGAGAGCGAAGAAAACAAATCTCAAACTCAAGGCTGAAGTGAGAGATTTGAAAGAAGTAGATATTCCTCAAGGGAGATATTCCCTTATTATTGCGGCGTGGGTGCTAAACTTCTTTTCGAAAAGGGCGGCGGAAGAGATTATCGGGAAGATAAAGAATGGTTTGAAGAAGGACGGTTTTGTCTACATCGGAATATTTTCCTTGGCCGATCCCGGTTATAAGAGAGCCAAGAAAAGCCTAGAGGTAGTCGAAGAGAACACCTTCTATTCCTCGCAGAGAAATTCTTTCTTTCATTACTTTACCAGAGAGGAAGTCCTTTCTCTCTTCGCTGATTTTAAGGTTATTCACTACGCCGTAGGCACAGGATTAGACCTTAGCCATGGTGAACCCCATTACCATGGTTTTATTGAGTACATGGGGCAGAAATGTAAGTGAAGATGCCAAGAAAGCTCGCGAACTGTGCGGCTGGATCTTATCTTTGTGTGGTCTACAACGACCTCTAACAGCACGCGCTTTTGATTTAGAAATGGAAACTTAGAAACTTTTTCAAAACTGCCGAATAACTCTATCAAAGGAAAGACACATGAAATGTATTTAAATCTTGAATTTTCCTCAAATGTTTCTATGCACAAAGGCACCTATTACAGAGAGAAGCTTTCAGCTAACAAACTCCTTCGGTGTTATGAAACAGCTTCTCCAAGGATCAAACAATATCTTGACGCAGAAATCCAATTCGTTATTTCTAACTTTCATGGCACAGATTTGGTTCTCGAGCTTGGATGTGGTTATGGTAGAGCTATGAAAGCAGTATCAAAGTTTGTTTCACGGATTGTTGGAAATGATATTTCAAGGAAAAGTTTAGAGCTTGCGAGGTCATACATGGAGAGTTGTCGAAACTACGTCGTGTTTCTGATGGATGCGTCTCAGTTGTCGTTTCGTTCGTGCGTTTTTGATGCTGTGTTTTGCGTTCAAAACGGTATATCCGCATTCGGCGTAAACAAAAAACGTCTCATAGCCGAATCCATAAGGGTGACGAAAGACAATGGGATTATTCTTTTTTCTAGTTATTCTCCGAAGATATGGGAGGCTCGTCTGGAGTGGTTTAGAAAGCAGTCGCGGTTTGGTCTTGTAGGAGAGATTGATGAGGAGAAGACGCGTGATGGAACTATTGTGTGCAAGGATGGCTTTAGAGCCACTACTGTCAGCGGTGACGAATTCGTTGAGTTGTTCGATGAGTTCGGGTTGAATGCTTCTATCGTTGAAGTGGACGAATCCAGCATTTTCTGCAGAGTAGTCAAAAAGCGCGTTTAGGCGTAAGGTTGGAGAGACTTTGCATGCTTGTTTGTCATGTGGGAGACTTTTCGATCGAGTGTTTGAGTGCTTTTCTGGCGAGAAGGCGTGTTGAATCGATGACGGGTAATGGTGAGTTCTTTGAGTTTACGACGAGTGGGATTTCGGTGCATCCTAAAATGACAGCGTCGCAGCCTGAGTCTTTTAGTTTTTGGATGACTTTTATAATGGTTTTATTGGAAGGTTCTGTTATTTTTCCTGTGACTAGTTCGTTAAAGATGATTGAGTTGATGTTTTCTTGATCTTTTTCGTCTGGAACGATCATCTCGATTTTTAGTTTTGATAAGGCGTCTCTGTAGACTGGTCCTTGCATGGTGTATTTGGTGCCGAGGACTCCCACTTTCTTGTATCCTTTTAGTTGGCATTGTTTAGCGACTGTTTCTGTGATGCTTATTAGTGGTATCGGAGACTGATTACTCGCTTTTTCAAAGGCTCTGTGAACTGTGTTGTCTGGGCATATCGCGAAGTCTGCGCCTGCGGAAGCCAGTTTTTTGGCGGATGATGCCATTAGGGATGCTACGCTGTCCCAGTCGTCTTTTTCGATGTAGTTCATGTAGAGGCTTAAGGAGTGGGTGTGCATAGTTACCTCTGGATGAGCGAATTTGCCCATAATGGCGGGGGATTCTTGGCATATTGTGCGATAGCAAAGGGCAGCGCCCTCGGAACTAACGGCGATGATTCCTATGTGTTTAGCCATGTTACATCGTTCACCATTGTCTAGTGCTTCGTTTTTAAGATTTCCTTCTTAAGACTTACCAAACGCGCTCTTATAGAGGCAAGGTTTGAGTTTTTCATTGTTGCGCGCGCTAATGTTTGTATGTCCTTTCTGAATTGGAACAGAAAGCGAATTTATTATATACTGAGGCACATGGAGTGGTACTATACTGTAGCCGAGGAGAGAACAGATGCATGGACTTCAGTTTCTTGCTTCAGGGTCTTGTTATTGGTTTTTCAATTGCCGCACCAGTCGGGCCAATTGGTGTGCTGTGTATACGGCGTACGTTGGCTGAAGGGCGAGTCTATGGATTGGTCTCTGGTCTGGGGGCTGCTACAGCTGATGCGGTTTATGGCTGCGTTGCTGGATTTGGAATTACCTTCGTCTCAAGTCTCTTGGTGAGGCAGCAGATGTGGCTTCGTCTTATTGGTGGCGGTTTTCTTTGCTTTTTAGGCGTGAGGATTTTTCTGTCCGCACCTAGTGAACAAGCGGTTCCTGCAAAAAGAATAGGTGTCTTTAGTGCTTTTGCTTCCACGTTTTTTCTGACTCTCTCAAATCCGGTGACAATTCTTTCTTTTGCGGCGATATTTGCGGGTTTGGGATTGGGAAGCACGGGTGGGAGCTATGTCCCTGCGGCGATACTAGTGTTTGGTGTATTTGTTGGCTCGGCTTTATGGTGGCTTGTCTTGAGTGGAAGTGTCAGCCTATTTCGGGCGAGGTTTACGCCTGCTGGGTTGCAGTGGGTGAACAGAATTTCAGGCATGGTCATTGTAGGATTTGGAGTGGGGGCCCTCCTTAGCTTGATTCTGTGAGAACACAGAAGTTTTGCACATAAGTGTCAGATTGTTGTTTTTGGCTGGTTTTTTGTTTTTGGTTGGAGGAATTTGTGTCTTGTTTTGTCTTGTGGTTTCATTAGGCTTTCGATTATTTTGAATTGTCGTTGGTATATGTGGCAGTTTTTGGAGTGGAATATGAGTTTGCCGGTTTGTATGTTTAGGCTTCCTCGTTGGTTGATTTCTGATGCTATTGCTTCGTTTAGTATTTGTATTCCGGCTATGTTGGCTGGGAGTCCGGCGTATGCGTCCCATGATCTGAAGTAGGAGGTTAGATGCAGTTTTAGGTCGTGTATTTCTGTGTCTATTAGGCTTAGGCATGGGGGTTCGTGTTTTTGGCCTTTGACTTTTTTCTTGATGTCTTCGGGGAGTCTGATTGCGAGGGTTACTTGTCTGTCGTTCTGTTCTTCTAGGTACCTTTTGACTAGTTCTTCTATTTGATCTACGGGTTTTCTAAGTCTACTGCCGTATGTGTATGTTTCGTCTTCTATTGTGCCGGACCAGAGGTATTTTAGTGCGTACCATTGTACGTATTTCATGTCGCAGGGAGCCTTGTCGTCTAGTAGCGGTCTGTTTTCTGGATGCAAGATTTCTATGCTGATGTTGAGTTTCTTTGTGAGAGTGCATTCTGACCCGTATTTAACTTCGAATAGGTCTCCGTTTTTCCATATTTCGATTAGTGTTTTATACCATGCGTCTGGACAATCGAACGCCTGGATTTTGACGTATTTCATATGCAACAGACTCTAGATTTTGCATGTGTGTCTTGGTATTTAATTCTTTTATCTGGCATGCTGGACTTGGAGGAAGGGTTATTCCGCAGGGCTTGTGCGAAACTTTGACCTTCTGAGACGTTAAATGGGGGGCTATATACTGGGTGCGCGTGCAAATAACGCCTTAGTCTTTTGGCGCCTCTGCTCTTTTGATTGTCGCTTTCGCTAGGGCTTCTCCATGCTTCTTGCAAGACGCCAAGTCGTTTTCGTTTGGGTCTCCCTGAGAGACTATGCCGTCTGCCACTTTCTCAAGCCTGAAGGATGAAATCATGTTTTCTAGGCTGAGTAGGGCGGAGTTGCTGGAGCCGCCTCCAGAAGTGAAGGCCACTGCTGGTTTGCCGGTGACCTTTTCTCGGATGCTTAAGGCCTTGTCGAAGAAGTGTTTCATGAGTCCAGCCATGTAGCTGAAGTAGTTTGGAGACCCGAAAGCTACGGCGTCACATGTGAGAAGGTCGTTGACGGTTGCGTATAAGGATAACGATGTAACTGATACGTTAAAATGTCACATTAATGTGTGACATGAGTGTGACAAAATCAAATTTTGTGATATTTTCTCTTTTTGAGGAGAAATTTCTAGGGCTA
>JAOUJL010000006.1 GCA_029883255.1 Candidatus Bathyarchaeota archaeon
TATTTTTTGCGCAAACATTTTAGCATCTCTCTTGCGAATTAGAGTTCCAGTGATTCCGTTGATTAATATGTCACGAGGACCCATACAATCAAAGGCGATTACTGGTAGCCCACTTGCTTGAGCCTCTACCACTACCCTACCAAAGGCTTCTTCACGAGAGGGCATAATTAATAAGTCGCAGTCACGATAGATCTTTGGTAGCGTCTCTTCCAAATATCCTAGATATTTTACGTTTTTACATTGTTCAACAAGTTTCTGTACAACGGACTCCAATTCATCGGAACCAACGATTACAAATTCTATACTGTTCTCAGTGATTTTATTATTTATCGATCGATCGATTTATTAAGCAGCGCGCATAAGTACTTATTGCGTCGTATGACGTCCGATACAATACTCTTAGGGGAAGCATTGTGAAAAAGATTACCAAGAGAATATCAGCATTACCCTTGTTGTGCATTATGCTTCTATTCTTGTTCTCCTATGCGTTTCCAATCGCGGCGTCAGCCTCTCAAACCGCCCAAAGTGTCCCTTCTTATGGTACCATTTCTTATGATGATGCAAATGATCCATTGCTTGGCGGTTGGGGCGGAGTTCGCCTAGTAGAAACAACGAGGTACACAAACATTGAAGCTGATTCTCCCAGAACTACGCCGCCAAGCATTGTTTTTCCAGGTGAAGTGGCTTCTAACGCTGAAATGACTTTGATATACATGAAGAGCCAAGGCTACAACACAGTTCGAGCTTGTTGGAGGCCTCCAACAACAGAACCAATCACAGGCTGGAACCCTTACAATGATGTTTGGATGCAAAGATTCATAGAAATCGCCAAAGCCTTGGACATGTGGATAATTGCCGACTCCCACGACTACTTTGACCATTACCAATACGAAGATGGATGGATAGAACACTGGCGCCATGTGCTTTCAACCTTTAAGGATACCTACACTAAGATAGTTTGGGAACCACAGAACGAGCCGTTAATGCAGTATCGTGACGGAAGCAACGAACTTAAAGGTGAGCAAGCAGTCACTGAACTTGGACGCATTTACCAGCGATGGATAAATATGTGCCGAGCGATGGGCGACACTCATTGGATAATTTTTTCAGGAAAATGTTACGGGTGTGAACTTCCGTTTCCAGATTGGTTCCCAAACGTGATTGACCCTTTAAACAAAATCTTCCTTAACTACCACTTCTACTATTTCATAGAATGGTCGACTTGGACAATTGAATCGGCACGGCAATCAGCCAACATTAAAATCAATGAAATCAAGCAAGTTATCGCGAAACATAATCGTCCTTTCATCTGCACAGAAATAGGGGCACAGCCTAATTGCTATGCCGAAACGGAAGTTCCAGACCGCCAATACGACGGTACATCAGGCTACTCTAATGTGTCGCTAGCTTTTGTCCAGCAAATGGTAGAAAATTTCCAAGCTGAAAGAATCGGATACATGCTTTGGCCAGCAGCCGACTGGGCAAAAGACTGGAGTGAAGGTTGGCACTACGGTGGATTATACGGTGGCGTAGATGTTTGGGGACAGCTCTTAGCATAAGGACTTTTCAGATAGAGAGCGGGAAAAGTTAATGAATTGAGCGGATGTCAAAAGCGCACGCGCGTGCAAAGCCATTTGTTAGACTGTCTTCTTCCCTTATTATCCTCCCGTCGTTTCATTGAGATTGTTAACGCTTTCTGCCACAAATAGGAGCTGAAAATCTTTACTGTTATACACCAAATTGAAGCCTGGCTGAGATGTCATGTTAAAATAGTTTTCCATCCAAAATACATGGGACTGCAACTCTATCTGTGTGTATAATCTCCCCTTCAGATAAATGAAATAGAATCTTTCTGATGTTTCGCTCCATACAAAAATTGTGTTTCTGGTAGGTAATAGATCATTAGGATGAATGTCATGCTCGAAATACCGCCAAGAAAGATGAAATCGGATGACCGCGATAGTCGGATCGATTGCAATCACACTTCGCATGTCCGTGATATTATGGTCAGCCATAAACATGGCGCCATATGAATCGCTTATTGGTGAATACTCAAAATATTCGTTAGTATACGTCGCGAAAATGGACAAAGGGGCTCCAATTAGTATTGCTGAGATCAGAATCACCTTGCCATAACGGTTTTTTAAGTTTATGACTGCCAACACTGACAGGGGAACAAATCCGTAAAGAAGCGAACGCTCAAGGAATTCTCCTCCTTGCAGAAAAGCTGTAGCTAAGCCGAGAACAAAACAAGCTGCAATCCAACATATCGCTGCAAGGTTACGATCATTTTCTATTTTATTCTTTTTGTATCTTTTAAAAAACAGGTAGAAAACTCCGATAGCACTAGTTAAAACGTATAAAACCGAGTAACTTGTTTTCAATGTTTGCCCGAAATGAAGATAAGAGGAAGTCATTGATAGCCTCTCGGTGGCTCTCGCCCAAGTTAAATATTGTGGAAGGGATGCAAAAAACCTCCGTGCCGTAAGCGCTAACCGGGTTAATGTGTCTGGGGCGCTGATCGCAAGCCATGCTAACCAAGAAACGAAAAGAAATAAGACGAAAGTATGTGAAAATATCAAATATTTCTGCGAACTGTGCTGCTTTTCTAATATTTTGAAACTTCTGAATAACGCAAATCCTATTTGTATTGATAGCATTGAAATTATTAGAAAAGGTACGGTGGTGGGATGCGATACTATTATCAAAATTCCCAGAAAGATGGATAAACCCATCGTTTTTATTGTCTTTGGAGAGAAAGCAAAGTAGAAAATGAGCAGATACCAAATCAAAGCAAAGCTATTTGGACAAAAATGTTTTGGAAAGACCCAGACAGATCCAGATACCAAGAAAATGGTCGCAAGATAGACCGTTCTTGTATCGGAGAGGAGTCTTCTCAAAAGTATGTAAGACGTTAAGACCGCTAATAGCGAGAATAGAATAGGATAATATTTCGCCAAAGTCACCGGCTCTATACCAGTGATCAGCAAAGCTACGGATTGTAAAATGTACACCCCTGGGAATTCTCGGGCATACCAGTGGAGTGGCTGGTTATAACTCTTATATGTCAGAATTGCCATTGAGCCCCTTAAATGTCCCCATGTGTCAGGATAATACAAATTTGATTCCACAAGGGCTGGAATGGCATATAAATACAAAGCAAAAACAAAAACCTCTAGCAGAAAAAGTTTCTCGTGTTCGCTTCGTTTTATATTACTAAAGATTAGTAGAAGCAAGGAAGCCATAATGGAAGCAAGACCAAACCAATAACCAATCTGGAGTTTTTCAGCTAGACCAAGCACATCGTTTTTTGAAAAAGACGAAACGATATTATATCTACAATTTATCAAAAGCACAATTGAGGCTATGAAGAGAGTTACTGAAAGTTTCGTGAAATAGCCTTGCCTATCTTTTGAACTCATTTGTTTAGGCTCCCGAGTCAACTTCCAAAAATTGAAGAAAATGGATTAATTGCGCGCGCATGGAGGAAGCCCATAATATACAACATTTTTAAACGTCTAGTAGCGCCCTATAGAGATTAACTATCCTCTTAGTTACTTCATTCCAGTCAAGTAGCTTTGACGTTCCTGCTCTTTTGCCAATGACGCTACCGATTAGACTTGCCAACTCTTCTAAATCTATCGGATACCCAATTCCAAAACAGTTCTTGCCGTCAATCCATTCTTTTAGCGCGGATTTATTCGCCACAATGCATGGAGTTTTTGAGGCTATGGCTTCAGCAATGCTAATCCCGAAAGCTTCATACTCCGATAACGAAACGAAGACATCTGCGTCCTTAAATTTTTTTAAAAGCTCACCCCTTGATAAATCTTGATAAAACCTAACTCTACTCTCTACGCCCATGTTTTTCGCGAGCTTAACTAAACTCTTTTTATGAGCTCCTTTACCGACAACCTCTAAAGTTTTATCCTTGTCCAGCTTTGGCAACACCCTAACTAGATACTCTACTCCCTTATACTTTTCCAACCTACCAACGTATAAGATAGCTTTGTAATCTTTCTTAGTCTTTCCCAAACCTTTAAATTCCTCTAAATTAACTCCGTTGGGAATGACTATAGCCTTTTTGCCCTCGATTTTAAAATGATCGATAATCAATTTTTTTTCATAATTTGAAACGCAAACTATCTTGTCTGCTTTTTCGAAAATTTTCTTGGAGAACAATTCATATGGCACATGAAGCAGATTTCTAAAGAAAGTATGTCCTACTCCATGATAATGCGGCGTGAAAACCAACTTATTTCTATTCTTAGCTTGTGCGGCATAAAATGCTGGTAAATCGTGATAGCTATGGGCGTCAACAATATCGTAATTTCCCGAATTCTCCGCTAAATATTTCCTAAGCTGTCGGGAAAAGAAATAGGAATTGTTTGGTGCCCATGATTTAAATCTCTTGACTTTTACCCCATCTATTTCTTCTTCTTTTGGAAGACCCCCAAGGGGATCTGTTGCACAAACTGTAACATCAAAGTTTCTAGCCAGCTTTTCAGCAATGTTTTTCACATGCTCTGAGATTCCACCAATATGTGAGTGATATGTAAGACAAACTTGGAGTATTTTCAACTCATTTCAACTTCTTTTGAAAACTATTCGCGCGCGCATTTCAGGAGATTATTCCTAGTAATATACGATGTCCAATCAACCCTTCTCTGGCACCTAGAAGACATGAATCCAAGGCAGGCTTTCTCAATTTTTGTTCTTACATCTTTTTGTAATATAGGTACCCTTCGCGCCATTTGCTCTTTAATCTTCTCCTTGTTATTCCAAATAAATTCTACTTTGGGTAGTAGGTTTTCATATGAGACTTGATTAACGTTAATGGTACAGCAACTTAGACCGAGTTGCTCGAATAAGCCCGTCTGCTTATGGTCATAAAAGATTGCTACAGTGGGCACTTTATCTGAACACGCCAAAACAGCCGGGTGCATTCGGGAAGTTATCAGTAGGTCTAACTGTCTAATGTAATTTTTGAACCCCTCCAATGTTTTGGCATATATTATTTTCGCTTTATCTCTGTATATCATCTTTTGCAATATTGCCTTACAAAAGGCTAAGTCATCATATTTCAGTCCTGATACTTCATGTGGTAAAAAAACAATGTTGAAACCGTATTTTTCAATGAAGTAATCTAGTACTTCGGCATGGGCTATGATGAATTTCCACTGTTTAGCATTAGAAAAACTGGCAGCATAAAGACCGGGGGAAACTCCGACTGTTGGTCTTGGTAGAGTTTGAGTAAATCTTGTTTGGTGAGGCTCAAATGTAATTGCAATGTCCGATGTGATAAGAGTGGGTGTTCTTATTTTTAGGTCTTTAAGCAATGAATAGGAGTCAGGCTCTCTTAGGAGAAGCAAATCTACGTTGTCTAACGAGATTCTTGCCATAAGGCGGCCAAGCCATGTTCTAAAAGGTCCAACCGAGTTAGGAAAAACAACAATTGGCTTTTTAAACACTTTTTTGGCAATAAGAATATCCCACATTCTTGAAAACAGCATTGACCACCATGCTAGCTTCCAATAAATGTTAAAGGGTAAATATAGGCTACCTTCCTTAAAATTTTCATTACTTGTTGAGATAATGAGATCAGAGTCTTTCAACTGTTTTATAACCTCACCCCGATATATCGGTTTAAAGTTTGCTTTCACAAGGATACATGATACAATTGACAGAAATGCTTGTACAAACATTAAAAAAGTGAAAATTATTACGTGAAACCTGTATCTGAAAGTCTCTCTATGATATTCACATTTTCTAGCTTCTAGGTCAGCGCGCTCGTAGGGTATATCGACAAGCGACGGATATGTTCTAAGATTAGTCTCTAAGTGTTTAAGCGTTTCCACATCAGATGTAGACACGGAGATTTCCGCGTTTTCATATATCCTTCTGAGCTCCAATACTTCGCTTATGAGAAGCGCGTGGGTTCCCTTGTTTGTCACGCTACCAACATGAATGATGTGGATGTGCGGCAACTTTAAACCTCTATTTGTTCAGATTAACATTAATAAAGCACAAAGAACTCTAAAATATGTCCTAAGTATTGGAAATGGAACGTGTTTCAAGATTAATTGCCAATGTTTGTTTGACGATAAATATATACTCAAATAAGGTAAAATCGAACTCAAGTATGGTGCGATGCCGCTTGTATGAGGGATAGGATTGACATAGGGTGTTTTCTTTCCAAAATGTCTTAGTAAAGATATGCGAGCTTCTAATGCTTTTTTTTTGAATTTCAAATTCAAAGACTGAGATTGCTTCACATGGTCACAATCTATCCTGATGATGTGTATCTTGCCTTCAGATTGTGCAACCTGTAACAATCTTTCAGCATCCGTTGTTCTAGTCACAATTATTGATTCACCTTTCCCTTTCTTCTCTAAGTCAGGTAACCACGCGTCACCAACTGATATGTCTGATAGCTCATTGGTTGCATCACTGCATAGTGTGCAACGAATTGGGGTTAAAAAGAAAGTTCCAAATATAGAATCCCAATACTGTATATACGGTATCGATTTTCTGTGACCCTTTCTCAATATAATTGACATTTCACCTGGCCATCCATGTCCGCGATAACTGAGTTTAGCTACGTCATTTACATCGACGCCTATTTTTTCAAGTAGTAACTCTGTCCCGAGAGAACTGGTCATATGAGAACAAAATAGGCCGATATGCAAAACTATTTTTTCTCTTAATCGTTTATTAAGCATTTCAGCCTTCCTAATGCCATGAATATGGCAGGGAAGTCCCACAACGGCAAATTTTCCTTTCTCCTTAAGCATTTTAGTGATTGCAACGTTAACAGGCACTGGGCAATATTTAGATCCAAGTGCTGTAACAACTTCCTCTTTAGTTCGTGCTATGATCACTTCAGGTTCTAAGGGAGCATCTTTGCGCATCCTCGTTACCAACGCACCATCTATTATTCGCTCCTCAAGCCCAAAGATCAATAGTGATGTGACAATTCCTCCAGATGATGCGCTCCAGCGTATTCCCTTATCAGTCGAGTGCCCTATGTAGCAGTTGATATAATTGGCTAGGTAGACGTCTTTTGGAACCTTGTCAAAAACAAACATGTTAAGTTTTTCAAAGTCAATTGAATGCCCTGGGCAAACTTTGAGACAAAGTCCACAGTTATTACATTTTGCGTATTCTATGGTGGGAAGGTATATGCCCTCAGAACTTCTATCCATTCTTATTGCATTACTGGGGCAAATGCCAGCGCAGGTTCCACAGCCATTACACAGATGGCTGCATCCGATTTCCTTGACTGTAGTTTCCACCATACGTGTAGAGCCTCTTTCTCAATACCATTTAAAAGAAGTTATTCAGGCATTTTGCCAAGCTCCGCCCCGATCACCACGAAGGTACTCCATAAATCCTGATAGAATGCCTTTCATCCAGAAATAGCCTTTCTTGCCTGAAACTAGTAACAGTGGAGACGAGATGGGTAAAAGTGCATAAAACAATCTTATAAGTGGAGGGGGATGAGTATAGGATAAAGCTTGGTATATACCAGTAACGGTTCTTCTCTTATACATTTCTTCCTCCTTTTCATTTTCAGTTTTCTTTGTTTCTACGTAGCATTCCTCACTGAAAATCGCATTATATCCTAGCTCTAGAACTCTGAATAGTATATAAGCGTCCTCTGCTTTACATGGCAAAAGATAGATTCTTTCCAATACATTGCGTCTTATGACCATCAAATCACCATTAGCAAGTATCGGAAGAATCCTTAGTATCGAAAATAGAAGCTGATGAAATAGAACTTGAGGACCTGATCTTACAACGTCTTTGGCAAATACAAGTGCCACCTTCTTGTTTTCAAGATAACATAATGCAGCCTCAAAGTTGTAGATTTCTGTATCTACATCATTTAATACTACGATGTCCACGTCTTTCGGTATTAGTTTTAAGCTGAAATTTATCGCGTCATACTTCCCCTTCGGAGCCCGATACACAACGTTAGGATGATTCAAACGTTCACCACAAACGATTCTGTACGGAACCCCAAGAGCCTCCAATTCCCTAATCTTATCATCAACATGCTTTCTATCCCTCGCCAGAACTATAAAGAATAATCCCGTCATCACACTCGCACTCTCACGCAACTCGCGACTTTACCAAAGTAGTTATGTTTGTTGGCAAACTCACAAATACTTCGTTGTCAGACGCTATCGTGTTCAATAATTCCTCGTACAAACCTAGGTTTTCTGGATAAGCCAGCTCATAATCAGGATGTATGAGAACTGTACACAGACCACTTATCTCCTTTGTCGTATCTATCATTTTCATCCATTCTCTTGTAACTTCTTTAGGGCTTAAACCTAAGACATGCAGTAATTGCTGGTCCTGCGGCAATGTAACAGGAACTTCAGTAACGCCCTCAAGAGTCAGTGGATACATTGTTCCAATTCCATGCGAGTTCATCGTGTTTGGGTGTCTCGGCTCCCAAGTAGGAATCGAAGTATCATAGGCATAATCTGCATCTCTTAGAGCTTGAAGAGTTTCGACGTTATGTTGAAGAAGAGGTGCTCTAAATCCATCTACCTTTTCTCCTGTGATGTTCTCAAGTGTTTGCTTCGCTTGACGCAACCTTTCAACCAAAGCGTTTCGGGGAAGTCTGTCAAGCTTTCCATCATGCTTCGTACCATGGGCTCCCACTTCTCCACAGTTCGCAAGTTCCTTGACTGCATCCGCATCCAGTTTGTATCGTTTCGACGGCACATACCACGCTGAGGGCACATCATATTTATGCTCAATCTTTTTCAGCTTCTTTGCCCTTCGTAGACCTTCCCGCGTGTCAACATCATGCGTTATGACACACGCATATTTTTTTCCATTCCACGTTTTCCTGTGAAGCTTTTTCTCTGACAATTTCTCTATTGCTCTTACAAGAATAAATCTCAAAGCATCCAACGGCAGCTTATCACAAAAAGTTAAGTTCTCCTTTCCTGCTCGCTTTCTCATTAACAAGTCTTTAAGTCTTTGAGGCGCCAAGGTGTAAGGAACTGGCAAACCAGTTAACAGACGATATAAAGTTGCCGATTTAACATTTAACGTTTCATCTAAAATCTTGTTATATTCCTTCACAACGTCCAACGTTAAGAAAAATAAATCCTCGTTTAGCTCATTTATTGTAGAAGGATTATTTTCAGGAGCTGATTTCACCGCCCCATCATAACGGTACAACGTCTGAGGCGTAATCGTTAGAACCGTTTGTGAACCCGCAGCTACAAAAACTGGTTCTCCAAGTTTTCTCACAACCCTCGACTTCGCATCTTTAACATACTTCATAAAATCGGCAGAATCCGAAGGGATAACTATCGTTTTTTTCGTTTCCAACGGTTTCTCCTTATAGACTATTACAACCTCAGCTTCATCAAAGCTTGTAAACGAGACATTCCAAGGTGACAAAAGCTCACGTATAACCTCAGCATCGGCAGCTTGGCCCTGAACAGCTATTTTCAAGAAATCACCCATTTCACGAAAAAACTCTGAATCATAAATCGTTGGCTCTAATCTTTGACACCAAGCGTCAAGTATACCAAGGGTCCAACTATTTTCCACCAGTCTCGAAAAGGAGAGATGGTTGAATACCCACCCTTGTGCCTATACGGATACACCTTGGAAACTGGAACCTCCTTCGTCTTGTAGCCTAACGTGAGAACCTTATAGTGAATGTAATACTCCAACTCATAGCTATCAAGCCAACCCTGCCATATGTCGATCCGCTTATCCGAAAAAATCTTCAACTTGTAAGCTCTAAACCCGTTAGTCACATCCGTACAACGAACATTCGTCAACAAAGTCCAAACAAATGGATAAAGACGGCTGAACACACCACGCAAAAAAGGATTTTTCACACGCTTCCCGCCTGGTAGAAACCTCGACCCCTGCACATAATCACAATCTTCCTCCAAAATAGGCCTCAGAAGCCTCGGAATCTCCCCTGGATCATCCTTGTTGTTAGCGGCCATCACCACAGCAACGTCATACCCATTGCCAAGCGCGTACTCAATGCCCTCTCTTATGGCATACCCTACACCCTTTCTTTCCTCGTTCTCAATAACGTGAACCGGAGTTTCGATCTTCGCTGCGGACCTTCCAATCTCGTCCAACTCATCTTCAGTCGCACAGTCCACCACCACGCATATTTCATCCACAATTCCATCCCTGAACCTGGCCAGAACCTTCGCCATGTTGCCTGTGTCATTGTAGACGGGAATCACTGCAATCTTCTTCAAAGAATCATCACCCTTCATTCTTATCCGTATGACCTATTATGCGTGCTGGATTTCCAGCCACCACCGCCCTGCTAGGCACATCCTCCGTCACCACCGAGCCAGCTCCAACCAACGCGTCTTCTCCAATCGTTACTCCAGGCAAGACAACGCTGTTCGCTCCTATCGAAGCGCCTTTCTTAATCGTTGTTCGAAGAAGCTTCCATTCTCCCTTAACTCTGGGATACTTATCATTCGTAAACGACACGTTAGGTCCAACAAAAACATCATCCTCAATAGTCACTCCCGTTGGAATAAACACGAACGGTCTAATCTTGCAATTATCACCAATAACTACGCCTTCTTCAACATAGACGAATGCGTCAATCTTACAGTTCTTGCCAATCTTGCACTTGTACAGGTTCACTTGATCATGCACGACAGTGCCTTCGCCCACTTCAACATCCTTCAAAAAAGAGTATTCAGGCGGTCTCTTCATCTTCGCTCCCACAACTCGGTCTTTACCGTCCTTTCTTCTTCAAGCGACCTCTTCAAACTCTCAAGAACAGCCACGTTTTTCGCCCCCACAGATCCCAGATTGTTAGAGTTTTTGTTTCCACGGATGCTTTCCATGAAATGGCTGACCTCGTCCAGAATCGTGTTGTTCCTAACCACGTCAAGGCCAAACTCGTCTCCATCACCATTCTCGCAGATTCTAACCGACTGGTTTATGCAATCCACAACGGCGGTTCTCTCCGACCCAACGATAGTTGCCTGTCTAACCTTTCCCGGCTGCAGCCAGCTCAGCTCTACATGAGCCAACAACTTCCCTTCAAACTCCATCGTGATGTAAGCAAGCTCCTCCAACGCTTTCCGCCTGTACGCCCTCGCCCTACAAGACACCTTAACCGGCCACTTCTTCAACAGATAACTCAAAATGTCAACCGGATGCGGCCCCAAATCAAAAATTATGTCCCTATTCAAAGGCGCAGACATGAGCGTCGTCCACTGAAGCTTCAGATAATACAAATCCCCCAGATAACCTCGATCCATCAAATCCCGCATCACCCTCAACGCGTTATTAAACCTGAAGATGTGCCCCACCTGCAAGATCAAACCCCTAGACTTAGCAACGCCAACCAACTCCCACGCGTGTTTAGCATGCAACGCCATAGGCTTCTCCAACAACACATGTTTGCCTGCACCCAACGCTTCCTTGCAAACCTGAAAGTGAGTCTCATTAGGAGTGCAGATATGAACAGCATCCACGTCACTCGAACTGAGCGCCTCCCTATAGTCCATGGCCAATCTCTTCTCTGGCACGTGAAACGTCTCACTGCAACACTTCAGGTTCTCATCTTTCAAGTCACAAACCATCAACAAGTCAACTCTAGGATCACTCCTGGCCAGCTGAAGGTACTCCGCTATCACCTTCTTACCCCAGTACCCAGCACCTATGACCGCGACGTTCACCGAATCCTTCAAGTCTCTCCTCTCCATCTCATCCTGTCTCAAAAAACTCGTGAATTTTCTCGCTAACGAAATCGATCTCGCTTACCGTCAAGTCAGGATACATAGGTATGCTCAGACACGTCTTGCAGAGCTCCTCGCTTCTCGGATACGTTCCTTCCTCGAATCCAAACATCTTCTTGTAAACAGGCTGCAGATGTATCGGCAGCGGATAGTGAACCCCACATTCTATCCCATCCGATTCGAGCCACTCTCTAAGACCATCACGCCGCCTCGTCCTTATCACATAAAGATGATAAACAGGCCGAGTTTCGCCATCTCCCTTAGGAGGAAGAACCAACTCGTCCAGATCAGACAACAAACGATCATAAATCTCCGCGTTCTTCCTCCGCTTCTCATTCCACTCATCAAGATGCTTAAGCTGCACCCTGCCAACAGCAGCGTTCACGGTGTTCAAGCGAGCAGTAAAACCAACCAGATCATGCACATACTTGCCCTTTCTTCCACAATCCCTCAACTTAGCAGCCTTACCCGCCACCTCTTCATCATCAGTCACGAGCATTCCACCGTCTCCGGCCACCGTCATGTTCTTAGAAGGGTAAAAACTAAAACAAGCAACGTCTCCTAAGCTTCCAGCCCTACGCCCCTTATACAAGGCACCATGCGCCTGACAAGCATCCTCAACCACGTACAACCCATGCTCATCCGCAATCTCATTTATCGAATCCATGTCCGCTGGATAACCGTAAAGGTGAACAGGAATAACCGCTCTCGTTTTTCCACTTATGGCTCTCTTCACCCGTTCAGGCTCGATAGTATACGTTTCCAAATCTATATCCGCAAAAGCCGGTGTAGCCCCAACGTGAAGAGCAACGTTAGAACTGGCAATGAACGAAGCCGGAGAAGTCACAACCTTCTGTCCCTGTGTAACTCCTAAGGCTGTCAAGGCAATCTGCAGCGCGTCAGTCCCAGAATTCGTAGAGACCGCGTAATCAACACCACAATACCTAGCGAACTCCTCCTCAAACTTGTAGACACTCTCTCCCAAAACAAAACGTTCATTCAAAAGAGCGTCAACAGCAGCCTTCTCCATCTCCTTACTGAAAACAGGCTTCGCTAGAGGAATCCTTGCTTCACGCGCATTCTGCACAGCTTTCACGAAGTTCAGCATCCCCTCAAGGTCAACCAACTAGAAAAACATCATACTTAAACAATTAAGGAACAAAGTTCTATAACAATCCTCTATACGCAGAAGAGACATCTTTCCACCAACCTTGGTTCAAGCTCACCACACGGCTCAGAACAGACTCAAGACGAACATCAGAAGAGAAGCTTCCATCCTCACCCAAATGCTCTATCCACTGATCACTCGTCTCCTTCAATCCCACGTTCACCGCATAATCCAAAACACTCGGTATCAAATCCAAAACAACTGAAACATTCTCAAGAATCTTCAACTCACGACTAACAACCGAAAGATCAGAATCTTTCATGAACCTAGTCTGACCTATCGAGATCCTCCTTATCTCCTCCTTCAACTCCCCATCGTCCGGATGCTCCCTCAATCCTTCCATGACTCTCTTCTTTGAAGCCTCAAGCTCGTCAAGACGCTCACGTATCTCACATATGCGACCCTCCAACAAATCCTTAGCCACGGAACCATCATGAGCACCCAAATCCTTACAGATCCGCTTCACTTCCAACAAAGCCTCCATCTGCCCAACTCCCAAATACCTGTCACGCGGCCGCCAAACAACAACAGGAGGAAAAGCAATCCCCAATCCCTCAGCAACACGCTCAGCCTCCATCAAATATCTCATGCCTCCCACGCCCCCAACATAACAGGAAGGCATCAAACCACCAAAAAACACCAAACCCACAGGAATAGCCCTCGCCGACATCCGCGAACCAAAATCCGACACATCAGGACCGTTCTTAACTCCAAACTCTAACTCATAATACTCCCCACAACCCACACAACTTCCCTCACCAAACAAAAACCCATCCCTCTCTACCAGAAACAGCTTAACCTTACTACCACAATCACAATGATACCAAAACGGAGTCAGCAAAGATTCTTGATCAGAAACTCCACCGCCAACACCTTTATCACGTGGCATCCGCTTCGCTTCCCTCAACAACCGCGAGTAATCCTCAAAACGAGACAACAAGAAACCAAACTCATCAACAAAAGCCTGCTGACACTCAGAAAAACGAGAGAAAACCGTGTCATAACCCCACACATCATTCACGATCCTTGACATCAAGAAAGCATTAAAATCAGAAAAATTCTCCGAACGCTCATAACAACCCTCAACAACACCCCAAAAACCCATGAGATTCCCACGCAAGGTCGACACACAGTCAGCAGAGCACACCTCTGGAAGACCCAACGCCTTGCAAAGCCTCCCCACCGCCCTAACGGCGTCGTCAAGCCACTTCTCAACCTCACTCCCCCACTTCTTCAAGACATCAAGGGAAGGCTTAGCCACCGTGTTCAACATCAACCTCTCAGGAAGCTTCACGTCTATGGACAGGATGCCTCCACTTCTCTGGACCGCGGGAAGCTGACACGACCTAACCCAACGGTCATCCGTGAAATCCTGATCCGCAATCCCAAAAAAACTAACAACCGGAACCTTCAACAGTTCCTCAAGCTTCTTCGCCAACACAAAATTCAACGTAGCCTTACGGAGCACGCCACTGTAAGCAAAAAAATTCGGCTGATGAGCCGTCATCAAGACGACCCCAACTCCATCTCTCAGATCTTCGATTCGCTCCTCAACAGAAGGCGTCAACGTTCCGCAATCTTTATGGAAAATCTCCGCAAAACCAGAAAGCTTAGCTCGTCTTTCACGAACTCGTTCCCGGCTCATTTTATCCTTGTTTTCCTCGTAGAAAGAGACACACGAACCCACGAGTTCCTTGAAATCATCGACAAAGACGTGGGTTCTCGCAACCATAGAATCTCCTCAGATCTCAAAGATGAACCTTCCAACCTCGAAGGCCTCCGCCACTTCCAACCCAGCCTGGTACCCCCGATACTTGGCTAACCCTTCAATACCCTTCACGGCAGACGCGTAACCTCCACGCTGATTATCCAGCTGAGACCCAAAGACACGCGTCGCCTTCCTCTTCAACTCAAAAGTCCTTGTTATGTCCACAAAAACCTGAGGAACAAAATCCCTCTGCGTGCTGGCCCCCTCATATAAAAGAATCATCTTGACACGTCTACCAGCAGACATGGCTGCATACCCCGTGTTCCTATGATCCTGATGCGTGTCCTTGGGTGTGGGCGCATACACAATATCGGGTCTAACCTCATCAATAACCTTCTCAATCCCATCTATCGTCTCTCTCCCATCATGCACATTCGTGTCTTCCAACCCACCGAAGAACAACTCGTCAACACCCAATATTTTTGCAGCCCTTTTACACTCATTCTCCCTAACCTCAACATCACCCGAAGCCTCTCCCTTAGTCAACACAAGAAGATACACCCTGTCCCCGTTCAACTTGTGCAACGCCAAAGTCCCAGCACACCCCAACTCAACATCGTCAGGATGCGCCCCAACAGCCAAAACCACCCTCAAACCCAAACCATCCTCCACAACCATTCTCTACTACCCTCCTCACAAAGAAACCCTATAATCCCTATTCTTCACACGAAATATTACACCAAACGACATACCAAACCCCACGCGAGCGCGCAACAAAACCCATCATATCTGCAGCCCGCAACCTAACCCCTCAGCCACCCCGACACCACCCTCAAACACTCGCGCTTCCCGCGGATCGCAAAAGCTCTCGACAAACCAGCCTAACCGCTTCTTCACTGTTAAGCTTCGGCCTCCAACCAAGACTCACCAACTTATCTACAGAAAGCAACATCGTCTTCACGTCTCCTTTCCATCCACGACCCCCATCAACCCCACCTGTAAACCTAAACTCCAAACCCTGCAACCCAATCTCGTCGCAAACGATTTCAGCAATACGCTTAACACCAACCCGGTCCAAAGAACCAACATTATAAACCTCCAAGGCCTCTTTCTCATCAATAAAACGTCTCAACGCAACAAAAACCGCGTCAACCAAATCCTCAACATGCAAGTAAGATTTACTCTGACTCCCATCACCCAGAATCTCAAGCTCCTCTGGATTCTCCCGAAGCTTACGAACAAAATCCGGAATCACACCATGACCGGATCTACCCCCAACAACATTAGCCAAACGAAAAACGAGACCCCTAACACCGAAAGTGTGACGATATGCACACATCAAAGCTTCACACCCAAGCTTCGAAGCCCCATAAACAGAAATCGGCAAAACCGGACCATAATCCTCACAGGTAGGAAACTCCTCAGGCTCGCCATAAACAGTTGAAGAAGAAAAGAAAACAATCAACCTCGCAGTCTCGCTCTTCCGCATCGCCTCCAAAACGTTGAAAGTCGTCACTAAGTTCTCACGAAAATGAACCGAAGGATCAACCTCAGCCACCCGAACCTCAGGATTCGCAGCCAAATGAAAAACAACATCAACACCATCAACAGCCTTCTCAGCCACACCAGAATCCTTCAAATCCCCACGAACAAACTCAAAACGAGAATCACCCAACCAACCCTCAACATTGCCTAAATCACCACCACTAAGGTCATCAACAACCCTAACAAAACAGTCCATCCTCATCAGACGATCCACAAAATGAGAACCAATAAAACCAGCACCACCAGTAACAAGAACCCTCGAAAACCCTTTCACGCCAACGCCCCCCACAACTTTTTCACCCGCAAACTCTCGCTAAAACAAAAACTAACCCGTCATGTTCAACCAAATGCTCACAAATCGGTTATGGTACTGAAAACTATCAGACTCCACACTGTAGATCCAGAGTTCAATGAAGACCTGATAGTAAAAGCCATTATTCTCCTCATCCCATGAGGCTACAGCACCAACGTTGAAAGCCACATCATTCACTACGAAATCCTCAACCAAACATTGATTCTCAAAGAAAGAAAATCCGCTGAAAGAAAACCGTAAAGCACCCTCCCAAGTCTCGCCGTCCTCAACAAACACACGATACTCATACAAGCTCGGAAGCGGACTAGGCGTTCCAGCCGTGGCGTTAGGCAAAGTCCCAGTCTGATTCCTAAACTTCACATAAGCAACATAATAAGCGGAAGAACCCAAATGATTGCCAACACCAACATAAACCAGATAGCTCTCGCCAGCGCTAACATTAAACGGATAATCCTCAGCCATATGTCCAGGACCCAGAACCCAGAGCTCAGAAAACCGTTCACCTGAAGGAAAAGGCACATAAAGGCTTAGCGTAGGCGCCGACGCAACCAAGCATAAGATCAAACCGCTCACAACGAAAACCGTGCGGTACTCCTCAAGATTCACCCTTTAACCACCTCAGGCCTCATCTCCAAAACCTTCGCTAAATAACGACGCTTGAGAAGCCGCCAACCAACAACACTTGCCAAAACTATCACAACAACAGCCACACCCGAACCCGCCACGGTTGCAAACGACTTCTCTTCATGTTCAGCCAAAGCCAAAGTCTTCAATTGTCCCGCTTCATCCATCAAACCTTCAACACTCTCAACCGAAAGATCAGCATAATAGACCGCTCCGTCAAAATCTCCATTTCTAAAAAGCACTTGCGCTTCAGCCAAAAAGTTCCCCCCAGAATTGAGCCCTACCAAGAGACCGGAAACATCAGCACCGCTCCTTTCAGCCTCCAAAACCGCAACATAAACCGAACTCAAAGCCGTCTCAGCTTCCTGGATCTCCGATTCCGCTTCACCTTCACCCACTACCGCAAAGACTCCAGTCACAGCCAACGCTGAAAAAGCGAAAACAACCAAACAAATCAGAACTATTCTCAAAGCGCGCACAAAACCGCTCATCTTCTCCACGTCCTCGGATTGTTACTTTTGGACACAACCAACTCGCACATCCTCTCCAAGACCTCCCTCTCAAAAGAAATCTCTTCAAGTCGCCTCTCAAGCTTTGAGTATCTACTAGAAAAATCATCAAACCTTTCTAGAAATACCTGACCCTTTTCTGTAACTTCGTAGAAATCGTTATTAGGACTTATCAACCCGGCCTCAACGGTCTTGTTCAAGTACTTCCCAAGCAGCTTATAGCTCAGATTGGCGATGTACATGATCCTCGTCTTCTTGGCGCCGTCACCGACAGCGTTCAAGATGTCCCTTATGATCTCTAATCTGCTCCTATATTTCGGCATAAAACCACAACCAGAAAAGAACGCTCAAAAACCTTGAAGCCTACAAACTCATCTAACGTGGAGCCAGCCTCGCCCACCCTTCTTCAGCTGCCGGCTCTTCCTCTTATTCCCGCGCTCACGATAATCAAACCTTCTCTTCCTCGACTCAACAACCTTCCTCAACTCGGTTCTAATGAACTTCCTCCAACCCCCAACCCGCGGATCCGGAGGCACAGCATAACGCACATCAGAAGGCGCCCACAACTCCAAGATCTCACGAAAACCAGGGATCCTAGCGTCCCTAGACGCAAAAATAACGGTTCCGCGGTCAAGGAAAAGCACGTCAAAATCACGATTAGCTATCCCCTCAGCCCTAACCTTATCATCAATCCGCTCCCTCCACAAGCGCTTCCACTCCTCCCTCAACATCCGTCGAAACTCAACCCACTCAGCATCATCCATAGACCAATCCCTCCCTACAAGGAGCGGACACGAAACACATCAACATCAACTAGGGCCGTCCTAACCTCTCCTCTCCCGCCTTTTCCCTTCAGCTTCGAAGTATTTAAACCGTGTAGGATGAACAATCTAGGTCAGTTGTCTAGAATAAAAGTCTATTGTTCTATAACAAGAACAACTTTGTTCTAGAGAAAGCCAGAAAACTGCTAGACGCCCAATTCCTAACCCTTAAAAATAAACAAATCAATCTAAAATCATGCTAACCACCACAGACATACTATCCACAATCCAAGAACAAAAAACCCACGACATCAAACAACTAGCAAAAAACCTCGAAATACCAATAGAGCAGCTCGAAAAAATCTTAAAGGAACTAAGTGAACACGAACTCGTACAATACAACCAACAAACAGGAAAAACAACACTATCCCCATGGCTTGCCAACATCAACGAAGAAATCGAAAGCTTAAAACCAGCAACTGGAAGCCTGATCCTTCCAAAAAACCAAGAGATAAAAATCCAAGACATAACCATCGGAAACTTCACAGAAAAAGACCTGGAACTAAACATAAGACTAAAGGCCAAGAGCAAAGAGATAGCCATCTCTGAAACATAAATCAGCCAAACAAAGAATAATTAGCGGCCCTTAACTTCTTCAAAAGCGCTTTACCCTTCTCTGTGGTCCGATAAACAACCGAACCATCACTGTTGTGAACCTTGCTGATCAAACCCTTATCCAAAGCCGCAAACAAGTACTTTCGAAGAGTCGAATAGCTCAAATTCGCCCCATACATGAGATAGGTCACCCTCACACCCTTCAAGGCTACGCCTAGAACATCCATGAGAACCTCAGCCTGGCTCCTTCGACGACCCATCCTAAACACCAATATAACAACCAAAAGTGCTCCTAAATATTATGCTGAACCGTTTTTAAAACTTCCGAAACCAATAAAAACAACACGCCACCACCACAAAGAGACAAAAAACTCGCGCCAGTTCAACCGCAGCCATATTCCGTTTTCCGATATACTACAGATACAGAAACAACCTATAGAAGATTATTCCACAAAACTCTTTCAAAGAAGAATGAAGCCTTCTCCCTCCTTTCGATGACTAATCAGGCTGACTTCACTCAACATGATTTTCTAATTTCAATGTGCACGCGATTCGTTTGATGTTTTCTGAGCCCCATGATCACCAACACAAAAAGCAACGCATTTAATCTTCTCTCCTAAACTTAACTCATCATCTGGGGGAATTCACGCGATTGGCAGAAGAATCAATGAGAAACAACATACTTAACGGGAACATTATCCGGACAGCCATGACCTTCGGATGGCCTGTAATGCTCTCTAACGTTTTTCAAACAGTCTACAACCTAACCGACGCGTTCTGGCTGGGGAAACTGGGGCCAGAAGCTGTCGCGGCACCATCAATCTCGTGGCCCATAATGTTCCTCTTCATCTCATTAAGCGCCGGATTCGGAACAGCAGGAATATCCCTGGTGTCACAATACACGGGAGCAGGATTGCCCGAGAAAGCCAACAAGTCCGCGGGCCAACTACTCTTCTTTCTTCTAGCCAGTTCTTGCGTTGCCGCGACCGCGGGTTTCATCTTCACAGGTGACGTGCTCCGTTTAATGGGCACCTCGAAAACCGTACAAACCACAACAACCCCATACCAACAGATCATGTTCCTCGCCATGCCCTTCCTCTTCTGCCATTTCGCCTTCAGATCAACGTTAAGAGGATACGGAGACACAAGAACACCCATGATCCTGACAATCTCATCAGCAGTACTCGACACAGCCCTGGATCCCTTCTTTGTGTTCGGCTGGGGTTTCATACCACAGATGGGTGTCGTCGGCGCCGCTCTAACGACGCTTATGACAAGAGGCATCGTAGCAATCATCGATGTCTACCTTCTTTTTTCCGGAAGGGTCGGAATAAAGCTGAAACCGGCGGATCTGAAACCTGACCTTCAGTGGATAAAGAAGATCGCTTCCATAGGGGTTCCTTCCGCCATCGGTCAGAGCGGCACCGCCTTAGGGTTTGTAGTGCTCATCAGCCTCGTCTCCATCGAAGACAAGCTGTTGCCAGGGGAGGGAACATTGCTGGCGGCTTACGGTATCGGTAGCCGATTAACAAACTTCATCAACGTCATACTCTGGGGCGGCGTAACCGCGATGTCTACCATGGTGGGTCAGAATCTGGGGGCAAACCAAAACGAGCGAGCAGGCGAAATAGTCAAGAAACTCTTGACGTCTTTCTTTCTCTTATCAGCAGCGGCAAGTGCAATGATTTACTTCTTACGCGTTCCACTCTACCAGCTTTTCATAAACGATCAGGCAGTCTTGGATATGGGATCCACATTCATCACGTTTTTCGTATTCTCTGTTCCGTTCTTCACCGTCTTCCGTTTGGTCACAGGCGTGTTTGAAGGCGCAGGACACACCAAGCCCTCCATGGTCCTGTCCCTTATCCGCCTCTGGGGACTACGAACTCTTCTGTCCTGTGTGCTTTACTTCGCCTTTGAAATGGGAGCTGTGGGAATCTGGACTGGAATGACACTAGGTAACTTCGGAGCCGCGGCTATCTCAGTAGTTTGGCTCTCCAAGGGCACATGGAAGAAAAAGGTGATACAAGAAAAACCGCCTGTCGAACCGAAGCTGGAGAAACCCAAGAAGCCTCAGAAATAATCCTTTAAACGTTTAACCGCTCGCGCGAGAGATTACTGATTACTAAGACGATAGTTTTTTAAGGCAGTTCGGCATTTCTGGCGGGTTTAGGTATTAAACAATGAGCGGACAAATCGAAGAAAGAAGATTAAGAGGAATAGCAAAGCAGATAGGCCTCTTAAAGTCTGAAATTCACAATGCAAACAAAAAGAACATGACGCGTTTTCTTCTAGGACTAGCCTTAGGATTACTAGCGAACGTCCTCATCAAACTGCTAGGTTTTTGACCTCTTCAGTTATTTAGGGACAGAACGCACCTTCTGACTCTATGATTTTCCAACCAAAGAGATTTTGGAACCTACAGAAGATTTGATTAGTCAACAGTCATTGGCTCAGAAACTCATCTTTACACATGCATGTTTTTTCCGAAATCCAAAATTCCATTTGATATGTTGTCCATGCTTGATACGATTAGACAAAATCCTCGAAAAGGTCAGACCTCGACTAGTAAAGCAGCGCGAGCTGCTAGGAACCACTTAATCTACTAACTTCCTCCACGGCTTTTATCGCGACCTCCATCATGTCATCATCCGGCTCTCTCGTCGTCAGGCGTTGGAATGCTAAACCCGGCATCGTCAGAATTCTAGTGATTATCGAGTCCTTATATCTGCCACTGAGCTTCAAAAGCTCGTAAGACACGGCTCCAATCACCGGAATTAGGAGCACCCTGTAAGCGAGCCTTGCAAAAAACCCTAAATCTGGCATAATCGAGAACAGCAAGATGCTTACCAACAAGACAATGAAAATGAAAGAGGTCCCACACCGAGGATGCAATCTAGAGAATCTCTTCACGTTGACAACTTTCAATGCTACCCTAGCTTCATACGCGTTGATCGTCTTGTGCTCTGCGCCATGATACTGAAGTATTCTTTTGAACTCGCCCCACATAGCCACCAATGATAGGTACAGGAGAAACATCGCAAGACGCACTATGGCTTCAACAATATTGAAAAGTACACCTTTAAGACCGAACAAATTAGTTAACAGGAAAGGTACTATGAAGAAAAAGGAAGCCAGCACCAAAGCCATGGCAAACACTATCGTCAATTCCTTATAGGTGAACTTTTCCTCTTCCTCCTCCAGAACCGCATTTGCGGAGAAATAGACGCCTTTGACTCCGAGATAGAAAGTTTCAAGCAAACCAATGATGCCTCTTAGAAACGGTAGTCCAAGGATCTTGTGCCGTTCAGACAATGAGTTTATCTTCTCTATGTTCGTCAATATCTTATTGTTTGGGTCTCTGACACACATCACCACATGTGTGCGAGAGCGCATCATCACACCTTCTATCAGAGCTTGTCCACCAAACGCCAGCGATGATTCTTCTCTTCCTTGAGTGCCCGACTTCATGATTCACACTAAGATTCCCCTAGTTTTATATTCTTTTTTATTGTTTGTAACTTGTAAAATAGTGTGCTAAAGCTCTGTGACAAAAGATACATGATGGAGTGATATGAAATTAGTTGAAAAGATGGCTAAAATGAAAGTTGTAATTGTTGATTATGATCCTCAGTGGCCGATGTTATATGAGAAAGAAAGAGCTCGTATTCACAAGGTTATTGGACATATTGCTGTGGCAATCGAGCACATAGGAAGCACGGCTGTTCCAGGTTTGGGCGCAAAACCAATAATTGACATAATGGTCGCCGTCAATCATCTTAAGGACGCTGAGAAGTGTATCAAACCCCTTGAAAGCATCCGTTACGAGTATGTTCCCGAATACGAGGAATCGATTCCAGAAAGGCGATATTTCCACAAAGGCCATCCTCCAAAAGAACAGCATTACCACTTACATATGGTTGAACCGACGAGTGATTTCTGGAAGAAGCATTCACTATTCCGTGATTATCTTCGCACCCATCCAAAGGTAGCTCAAGAGTATTATGAATTGAAAAAAAGATTAGCCGTCAAGTATGGCTCAGACCGTGAGGGTTATACAGAAGCCAAAACATCATTCATCGAATCTATAGTTGCCAAGGCAATGCACAAACATACATGATAGCGCGCGTACACTTTCTGAGATCTCAGCCACGATCGTCAGCTACTTATGAAGTGACACGAATCTTCTGATAGACCTGTCATAGGTCTTTTCAACTTCAGGTGGGAAGTAACAGGCTGGAAGTTCGTTGTGTTCTCTGTGGTTTCTTACACACTCGCAACATCTACCTTTCAAGTTACAGGGATATGTACACGGGCAATCTTCCACGTTCTTCTGTAAGTTTGGACATTCACTCATTTTTCTCACTATCTATTCCATCTAACTATGTCTTTCAGTTCCCTCTTAGGCACGTGTAGTACTCCGTTTTCATCAAGCCAATATTCTATGTTTTCATTCTTCACTTTGTCCACGACTGGATCCTCGGCTGGATATCCGAGAGCAACCACAAGAACTATGTCGAGATGATCAGGGATATTCAAAATCTCCCTTAGTTTTGCTCTGTTCACAGCGCCAAGAATACATGAGCCTAAACCCTCATCGTAAGCAACCATGGAAATGCTCATAGCTGCGATTCCTGCATCGTGACCAGAGTTCTTTCGAATGTCCTTGTCCAAAAGTATAACAATGTAAGCTCTCGGCATCTCTTCTTCACTGGGCTGATAATCTGGCAAATATCCAGCCCAACTCAGTGTCCCGAACACTTCTTTCAGAAGATTCTTGTCTTCAACGATGATGTATTTTAGTGGTTGACGGTTAGCCCCAGAAGGAGAAAACCTGGCTGCATCCACACACCGCGTTAAAACTTCTCTGGGAACATCTTTCTGCAAATATTTTCGTATCGTTCTCCTGCTTGTGATCTTTTCGTAAATCATAGTCTCGAATCCCTTTGATTCCCTTCAAGACAAATGTCTTCTAAAAAGTTTTACTATTGTTCCACTTAAGCTGGTTGTACGTAACCTTCAGAACGACTTGTAAGTACGCATTTACACATATCTTCTAATTTCTAATTCTAAATCGCGCGCGCTCAATTGCAAGTCTGAAGTTTGTAGTCTTTGACTTGATTTACAATTTAGAAACTTAAAATACGCAAACTTTTTGTCAGAGAACATTGCTTGTATTTCTATTGAAGGTCGAAGATGATCTACGGAATTGTTATCGCTTTCGTTCCAATTTACAGGCCAGTGCATAGACCGGTTGTGCTAATCTGCCCTAAATGTCAAACTCGTATTCCAGTAAGTTCAAAGTTCTGTCCCGAATGTGGAGCCGACTTGAGAGCAAAGTAGTTTTCTAACTCTATAACTTTCCAAAAAAAGGAGACAAATTAGAACTTTATGGGAAATCACTTTAGTTACAAAGTAGAAAACTAGAAACTTCAACAGTCAGAATCATCCTAAGTCGTCTGTTTTTCAATCATTGTCGCTATTTCGACAGCGATCTCAATATTCTTTTTAAGCTCTTCCATCTCTGGCGAGACGTTTCTGTAGTACTCTATCGATCCTCTGTCTTTAGTCCTTAGCGCAATTACGTTGGTGGGATAAAAATAGTGACGAAGCATGTCCTTGCTTCTTGAGGATTCCTCCTGTGATCCAACAGGTTGCCTGACATGAATCCGAGTGAAAACCACTTTGTCTCCATACTTTTTCGATATACTTTTCGCTAGTTCGTTCAGTTTTGGCTTCTGCTTCTCACATGCGGGGCATCCATCTCGGGTGATAGCAATAACATATACTTTTCCAATGTCAGGAGCTAAATAATCCAAGAGTGATTTGCCAGTTTCAGAAATATCATTCTCAAGTATGGTGAACTCTATTTTGTTAATCAGCATAGAATCCTATCAGCAAGGCAGAGTATTTAAGCAATCTGCCAATGCTTTTTTCTAGTTAAGTTCAAACCTCTCTCCTGCCTCTCCGTTCCCCTCAGTCTCTGTATAGGCATTTTACTTCGGAGCAGCAGACTTGTATATCGTATGCAGTAGACTACTGCTTGGTCCAAGCTTCCTTCAATCGAGAAACGAAACCTTCTTCGTCCTCTGCTATCCTTTTCTTCACCTCTTTCCATGTAGCCGAACAGTTCTTGTACTCTACACCAACAATGCCATGAATAACTCTGTCAATCTCTCGTTTGTTTTCCTTCGTAGCCTCTATTCCAGCTTTCTTGAAAACATCTTGAAGATGCTTGAAGTAACAAGTCATCACAAATCACCTCAATGAGTAAACGGATTTTCGAGGTTTATAGCTTTCTGAACAAGAGAAAAGCGCGCGCTTAGAAAGTTCTAAATTCGCGTGTACTATCTTCGCTTTTCGAGAAGTGTTGATATACCACTGGCTGCAAGCACCAACAGTTCAAATATTTTGTAGGCTTCAATCATGTTGCTGGCAGCATACTCCACATTTAATCCATCGATTCTCTTTACGGTCGTTAAAAAATCTGCAACATCCGCAAAGTGGCTTGCGATGAAAGTTATCTCCATTTTCACTGGTTTCTTCACTATTAGAGGCTTAACTTCATTTTGCCTGGAGTTGGCAACTGCTTTTCTAACAGCTTCTCTTAGTTCCTTCTCGATCTTTACCATACTGGAACTCTTAGCTGAAACCCTACTCAAAGAATGTTTTAGTGCTACAGTTTCGGCCCATGGTGCATATCTATTGACGTCATCTTTTAGAAGGTGAGCTTCACCAGCAACCAGTATGACAGGTACATTAAGGTCTCCTGCTGCGTAAGTATTCAAGAGAAATTCACTCGCCTCAACTCCATTCACTCGTACTCTATTTATGCTTCCACCACTGTAAGTGTGGTCGAATGTGGATTTGGCAGTCCCAAATTTGGCATGATACCCAAGAAATAAGGCAACATCACATCCTTCCACTCCAGAAACCATACTAACTGGTCGAGGATACCCTCTAACAATCTCTACATACTCGGGTAAGTCATCAACTAGAAGGTTAACCATGGGCCCATGACTGTCGGCAATAACAACCTCATCAAAGCCATTCTTGTTTAGCTCTTCTGCCACAATTAACGTGATTTTCGTAGCAATTTTCCTTGCTTCATCATACAAAGAACCTTTCAGACTCAAGTGACCCGGGATGACGACATATGGCATTCCTTCCAAATCAACCGAAATAAAGGCTTTCACAAAACTCACTCCATATATCTCTACAAAGAACACTTTCTACTTTCTAAATATTGCTACTCCGTTTAGAAATTAGAAATTTCCTAGTTCTCTAGCAGTTGCGTGTGCTAGCGATTCGAGAGCTTGTAGCGACGATTCTCGGAATCAATTATGCCTTTGTTAAACAGCTTGCGCAAGGCTTTGAAAACCTTCTTTTCGGATTGTCCAATCCTCTCAGCAATCTCAGCA
>JAOUJL010000357.1 GCA_029883255.1 Candidatus Bathyarchaeota archaeon
CAGGTACTTTTTGGTCATGTATGGAATCTTTGTTTCGTAGATTATGTCTCCTTCTCTGACTCCACCCATGATTGCCTGGTTGTTTCGGACGTATTCAACGACTTCTTCATTGATCTCCTGAGCATAGAACATCGACTTCTCCCTGCTATGCTTTTCAAGCAACTCAACAGCTTCTTCGTGTCTTTTTTTCAGAAAATCGTCTATGCTCTTGGACTTCAAGAACTTCTCTCTCATCGGTGAATACCATTCTTTTGGACCAACGTCAAGCCCACTTGACATGATTTCTTTCAATGTCTCTTCGTCGAGTGCGGCTTCAAGTCTTTCCATGATTCTCTTGGTTACTTTCGGCTTGTCTTTAGGGTCTGTACCGAGTGGAGGCAAGTTGATTCCTTCGAATATCTCGTCACGCTTGCTTTCACCCACAGTTTGTTTCAGTGTTCCAGAAAGTTTCTCTAGAGCCCCAAATCCTTCTATGAATCCGAACAGGAAAGCTACTAACTCTCGTTTATTCACGAAAATGGCGTATCTTATGAGGGCCACAAAACTGTCAATCGTGTTCTTCTTATTCTCCATTAAATGCGCCACAAAGCTCTGCATATCGCTCGGTGAAGAACTGCTGAAACCCTTGTTTTTATATTTATTTTTCAGAAAACCCTCGAAATCTTTCACAACTCTGATGTGCGCTTGAATAGTCTCTTCTTTCACATTTCTTTTGATGCAATAACTTCTAAATGCTTCTTCATCCAAGTTTCTCTCTCCAGCGTGTTGCGTCTTACAAAAAATAGGAATTTAAGACTTGTGAACAAGGCAGAAACGCGCGCAAATTTGAGATAACCGATTTGGGATTCTATCTGTTCGTTTACGCTAGGTGGGGAAGCGAGGTCGACGAAATACACGTTGATGGGTACCTTGTCCTACACGCATATTTAGCAGGGTTCTTCGCAGCATTTCGGATTCTCATAGTATTCTCTAGACATAGTCATCAATACTTTGTCGTTAGTCATTATTGCAATCTCGTTCTTCCAGCTAGAGACTGTTATAAGCATTTTCATGTCAGAAATAACAATGTTGCTAGGACATGCCAGCATCCTTGGTTGGCCCAATTCTTCTGGGTTCATGGCTTTCTGGAGTTGTCTAGTTATTGCAAGCTTAGTTTCAACGTGCTTTTTTGCTTTTATTATGGAAGGTCTTAGTTCATCTAACAGATCTTTCTCCGACGTGAAAACCACAATTTCGTTTTTGGCGGAACCTATCAAGTCTTTCATCTTTCTTATGATGTTTCTCCGCCCACGAATTATGTAGGCCAGCTCCATATCCTCTCTGCCTTCCCCACTCTCAAACATGGGTGAAAGAGAGTCCGCAAGGCTGTCTGCCTGAATGATTATTTGATTCAAATTTTCAACAAGTTGCTGTTTCAAATTGCCTATAGCTTCTTTAGGAGGTAGAGGCTCGTAGATGGTTGGTGTCCCTTCTTGGAAGGCTATCAGTCCTTTTTTTGAAAGCTCGTCCAAAGTGTAGTATATTTTGGAGTCAGGTATGCCAGTTTCTTTGCAAAGAAAACCGGCCGACGTGGAAGGATGAGATAAAAGCGCCAAATAAACCTTAGCTGCATAAGTTGAAAGGCCAAGCGTCTTGAGTCTAGATATGACGCTCTCTTTGACAGTTTGGTTGATTTTCTCCATGTTTTCTTATTCCTTCTCATAAGATTGTGTCA
>JAOUJL010000356.1 GCA_029883255.1 Candidatus Bathyarchaeota archaeon
ATACAATGCCACTTGTGACCATGTCCTGTCCCTTTAGGTTTAGATCAATCATGTTTATGAAAAAAGAACAGAAAGAAAAGATAAAGCTTACTTAAAGAAATAGTGCTGCACTAAAGCATTTGAACAAGAAATCACTCTATATGCATTTAGCTGGTTTTTGATTGTTTGTTCAAGAGATAATCTAAGGCAAAATAGTAGGTTTTTCTTTTGTGGAGTGTGACTACCGGTAGCGTTACTACAATGCGCGCGCATAGGAAATGAGAAGCAATATTAGCTTTGGACTAGGGAAGTGGCTTTTTCTTAAACCTTAAGATTATTTTGCTTAATAGTTGATGTGCTAGAGTTGTGGATACGGCTATGGTTGAAGTTGAGATTGCAGCTAAGCTTGTTGGCGAATAGAGAGGAGACAAGACGGCAACCGGTCCTATCTCTCCAATCGGAGTGTAGAATGTGAAGCCGTATCCCGTGTTGTTGTAGTATACTTCCATCATCATCTCAATTCCGAACCAAGCCCTGTCAACAGATTCTAAATAGTTTAAGTTAGTTATATGGAGAGAGACATTTTGACGTTGGTATAGGTATGAGTCGCTCCACTCACTTTCGTGTAGGAAAGATGAACCGTGGGGCACTGTGTTTTTCCACTTTCCATCTTCAACAGTAAATAATTTAATCCAAAATATCCGCCAAGAAAAATTCTGGACAGCACTATGGAACTTTTCAGCTGAAACCTCGAGACTCACATTCTTCTCTTCACCGATAAACCATGTCTTAACAAAAGACAAGTTTATGCTAACCAAAACGCCAAGGTCCTCGGCTTCGATGCCCTCACCAAATTTTACATTGTAATCGTATGGACCTTGACTTTCTGATGCCATGTAACACATGTTGGCAAAGCCAAAAACTAAGAAACCTGAGCTAATTGAGAGTATTAAAACCAAAATAATGAAAAAAGCAGTTCTCACAGTCTTCCCTTCATTAATGGCGATGCATTACTCACGGTTTTTACCATATTGTTCCTCTTTTCATTCCTCTGAGAACTTCATACATTTCTTTCTCAACGATTCGCATCATGACAAGCGAGATCATTAACAGAGGTATACAAACTAAAGCAGCTAGTACCACATCTGCAAAACTCTTAGTTCGTAGAAACACCATCAATGGACCAACCGTAAATGCAAAGCTCGTCTTCTCTAAAGAAAACTTGAGATAATTTCTCCAACTTAGCGGTATCTGGTCCCAAGTCAATTTTTCTTATCTCTCCATCATTTTGGCGATTTTTTCGTAAAGTTTCTTATACCTATATCGTATCCACTTCGCCCGCCAATCGTCCGCAAAGACCACACACCATATCAAAGTAATAGCTATGATAGCTGAAACTGCTAGCAAGAACGAAAGCAGCATCTGCATTATTGAAATCACAATCATCAAAATAATATTGAACATTCTTTCCTAAAAACACTACTGCTTCCACATTTCTCACATTTTGCAACTTCTAATGGTTAATACATGGGAACAAAGACTCTATCTAACTCTATATCCCTGCAACACTATTTAATCTGTTCAGGGTGCCTTATTAGGTGGAGATGTAGTGGATGAAAGAAAACATCTACTTAGCCGCTATAGACGCCGGCACCACCGGGGAACGAACTATAATCTTTGATGAAAAGGGAAGAGTTGTTACATGGATGTATTTGGAGCATCCAAGCTATTTTCT
>JAOUJL010000078.1 GCA_029883255.1 Candidatus Bathyarchaeota archaeon
CAGGAGGAATAACTGTTGGAGTCAATAACCCACGTGCCTTCTACTTCTCCAGCTTAGATCCCAGGGGGGTAGCATTATTTATTGAAATGAAGGAAAACCCCGCAAATGAAACCATGATCAAAGCCATAAACTACACGGAGGCCACGATCGCCTACTTCGTTATAACGAAATCCAGAGTGGGCGAAGAAGAATACAACCGCATAATCCAGCAAGCCCAACAAAACAAACTCCAACCATATCCTGAAGGAATCTTCTACTACGGAGACGAAGAAAAACTCCGCATATTCTACTACAAAAAATCAACCGATTAGTCACTTCCTAACATATTTGAATCCAAATAGGCGAGGTATGTTGAAACCTATGGGGGGTATCGAAAATCAACGTCCAGAATCGATGCGCGCGCGTAGCTTCCAAACTACTAATAGCCACGCCTTCTTGCATAGCACTAAAATGCGTGCGCATTGGAAAAAGCGACAAAACCTCCTGTGTTCGGAGAAGACGGTTTGAAGGCTCTGGAGATAGCGGTGGAATGTATGCAGCCCCTTAAAGAATAACCAGCTTAGTGTTGATAAATTTGTGATGGCGAGTTTCGCCTAGAGATCTGAAGGCTTGCGCATCTGTTCAAGACCCTGCAGTTGCTTTTACCTTTAATGCAAAATCAAACAGCTCAGATACGCCTTGACGTACTCCTCTCTTCCGCTTGTAACCTATCCTTCGAGAAGCTCTCTTGGAACTATAGTTGAATTCCGAGGTGTAAACTTCACCCGGCTCCAGCGGCACGAAGACCGTCGAGATTTCTTTGCCTAGTCTTTGCTCACCCTCTTGAATGACTATTTCAGCGACACTGTTAACGCTTAAAGCTTCTCCACCTAGGTTAAAAGTTTCGCCTGCAACTGCTTGTTTGGAAGCCTTTGAACATTGGATGAAGGCATCTATGATGTCTTGTACGTGCACAAAGTTGCGTTGCTGTTTCCCGTCTGCGCGGATGGTGAGAGGCTGATCGTTTGTCGCCTGCCAAACAAACCTAGGGACAACAGTCTTCCACCGAGTGTATGCACCTAAGCCGTAAACGTTAGAAAACCTGAGTATTGTTGTCGTTAACCCGCTGTTGGCGTGACAAGCGTTCACGAGTTTTTCACCGCTCACCTTTGTAACTCCGTAGAGGTTTATGGGATTCAACGGATGCTCCTCGGTGATGGGTTGCTGTTGAGGTGTTCCGTATACCGCGGCTGAAGAAGTGAAAATGAATCTCTCGACGTTGCAATTAACAGCTTCTTCGAGGAGTAAATGAGTGCCATAAATATTGGTTTCTATGGCTTTTTTGGGCTGATCTCTACACGTTTTTACTCCAGGTATGGCTGCTAAATGCATAATTATGGCTGTGTCCTTGGTTACGGCCTTCTGTACATCAGATTTCTTCCTTATGTCACTTACGAGGAGGCGATAACGCCTTTCTTTTCTGAGGTAGTTAACGTAGCGGTAGTTTCCTCCCTCTAAGTTGTCGAGGGATGTTATAGTAGCATCTGGGAATTCCTTACCTAACCTGACTAGAAGCCCGCTTCCAATGTAGCCCGCTCCACCAGTCACCAAGATGTTCATTTGTGGTCACATGTCGCTGATTTAATCATGGACTATTGTTTCGTCTTCATTCTTAACGATTTCCTCAACATTAAATCGAATTTCGGCTATGCCTCACTCATAACTAAGAAATCAGATCTCTCAAGACGTAGAAAATTTGTGTTATGTGTCTTGTCCTTATTTTTCTTTTCCCGCAAATTCTCGGTTTCGTTTGTACGGGGATTTCAATTATTCTGGCTCCTCGTTTATGAGCTTCTAAAACGAGGGTTCCGCAGAGGCATGTTCCGTGTAGCTTCAATCTTTTAGCTAGGTCGGCTTTTATGGCTCTGAATCCGGTTCCAGCGTCTGAACATTTTACGCTTAGGTTTGTCAGTGCGTTGATTATTCTCTCTGAGCGGTGGGGGATTTCAGTCCTCACGCCTAGCGCCATTTCGCCCCTTCCCTCTGTTAATGGTTTTGTTAGTTTCAGTATGTCAGACGGATCGTGTTGACCGTCAGCGTCAATGGTTACAATTATGTCGCCATTGGCAGCTTCTAGTCCCTTCTGTGTGGCTTTGGTTACGCCCAATTTTTTTTCATTCCGAATTGTCACTGCTCCGTTTTTCTTTGCGATTTCAGATGTATCGTCTTTGCTGCCGTCATCTACAATGATTATTTCGTCACAAAATGCTTTGCAGTTGGTGATAACATTGCCTATGGACATGGCTTCATTGTACGCAGGTATCACCACAGAGACCTTAAGTTTAGATGTTTTGTTCAAGAGGTGTCATCCATGAAAACGACGCAAGTGATTTTCCATTATTTCCTCCAATAAACCGTTGGCATGATCCTTTCTTTTTTCGCCAATATCCTATCCTTGAACTTTTCTAAGTCTTTGAACATTATTTCTAGCTCTTCTTCCAAAGGATGTACCGGTTTGAATCCAAGTTTGTAGAGTTTTTCGTGATCAGGATTGTAATAGTGTTTTTCTGCTTCAACTCTTGGGTTTTCTGGGTTCTTAATTTTCACGTCGTATCCGAGTTTTTTGCCGATCTTCTGAACTTTCTTGGCCAGTCCATTTATCGAATAGGTTTCATCGAATTGGTTGAAGACTCTGTATTCGCCTTTTTCAGGCGGGTTTTCGGTGGCGAGAGTTAGGCATTGCATGCTGTCTCTTAAAGCAATAAACCCTCTTGTTTGCTCTCCCAGACCATAAGGTGTTAGATTATGACCAATTATTGCCTGAGCACAGAATCGGTTTAATGCAGTTCCCCAAACCTCATCAAAGTCGAATCTCGTAAGTAGACGGTCGTCGGTCATTTCGTTTGTTCTTGTTCCATAGACCACTCCTTGCATAATGTCTGTGCTTCTCAAATCCCAGATTTTGCACGCAAACATGATGTTGTGGCTGTCGTGGACTTTGGTTTGGTGGTACCAGGATCCAGCTTGGCGGGGGAAGGGGAGCATGTCTTTTCTTCCTCTGTACTCGATTTCGAAGAAGCCTTCCGGGATGTCAATGTTTGGTGTCCCATATTCGCCCAAGGTGCCCAGCTTAAGCATGTGTGTATGAGAGCTTGTTTCATGCATTGCGAAGAGAAGGTTTAGAGTTCCAACGATGTTGTTGGTTTGGGTGAACACCGCGTGTTCCATGTCTATCATGGAGTAGGGGGCGCAGGGCTGTTCTCCGAGGTGGATGATGGTGTCAGGTTTGTACTTTTTGACGATTCCTCTGACGAAGTGGTATTCCCTTAAGTCTCCCTCGTAGAACTTGATATCCTTGCCATGGATTTCCTTGAAAGCTTTTAACCTTTCATCTATGGTCCGTATAGGAGTTGCAGACCAGGAGCCAATTTCCTTCACGTTTTTTCTCCTCGAGAAATTGTCCACGCCGACTACGTCGTGTCGCCGGTTTGTTAGGTACATGGCTAGGGTCCAGCCTAGGTATCCGTCCATGCCGGCAATCAAGACTTTCATGTGAACACCTATTTTACTACTAATAAGGAGTTAATTATTCTCTTATTAATGTTTTCCATATGCAATTCTTTCTGGCACACGCAATTGATGAACATGTTATGTAAAGAATTTAAAGGCAGGTTTTCAAATTGTCTATGGAGGGTAGTTAGCTTTTGGCCTTCGAAAAAGACATCAACCAAACTAAGTCATTGCTCATAAACATGGGCTTGAACGAGTACCAAGCCTCAGCGCTCGCCTACCTCCTCCTTCTCGGAGAGACAAAGGCAACAACCTTAAGCAAGACAAGTAAAGTTCCGAGTGCACGCATTTACGGCATCTTAGATCAGCTCGCAAAAATGGGACTAGTAACTATGAAACCTGGAAGACCTGTGCTATACAGTCCCCGCCCCCTAGAAGACATTGCAAGTTCTCTCATATCTTTCAGCATGAATGAACTCAAACAGAAGCTTAGAACCCTCGAGGGCTACGCTAAAGTTCTCGTGGAGACTGGTAAGAGATTTTATTTGAAAGGAGAAAAAGGGATTCCAAGGGTTCCCCTTCTACGAATCGTTAGCGTGGGTGAGGTTTCTTTGAATGAGACCAAGAGACTTTACGATTCGGCGGAAAAGGAAATCCAAATTCTGTCAAGGGCTGTGGAGTACTTTCCTGAGGTTACCAAGAATATTATTAATGCTCTCAAAAGAGGAGTCTCTTTGAAAATGATTTTGATGAACCCTAGTTTGCTAGAGGCTGAAGACAGAAAGAAGCAGGCTGAAACTTTGAAGAGGATCAACGAGGTTCGAGGAGGCGAGATTGAAGTTCGCTTCACTGATGAAATTCCAATGAGGGGGTGTATCATTGATCCTGAAGTTGGAGGAAAGGCTTTGTTTCTTGTTGAAGACCCGGGAGTTCCTTTCTTTCTGCGTGAAGCTGCTATCACTTCCCACCAGAGCGTAGTTAGGGGACTAGCCTTGATGTATAGTTTAATGTGGGAACATAGAACACAGAAGCTCTAGCCCAATTTCCCACAATAGGAAGATCGGCCTTTTCGTAGCTTTCTGCTAATCCAGTAGAAAAAGGAGTTGTATATGAGGTATATTTACTATTCTTAAGTGGTTACTTTGTGGAAATATTTAAATAGAGCCGGCGAATATTTAGTTACTACTAATAAGTAGTTACTTAAGCTCCAGCAACATAGGTGAAAAAATGCCAATAGACTGGTCATCGTTATGGAAAAGGGAAGACTGGTGGGCAGTTTGGCTTGGTCTCGTGGTATTGGCGCTAGCCATAACAAATATCGTGACAAGACTTCCGAAAATTAACGCGTGGACAACTGACCCCTTCTTTGTATTGACTGCAAATGGGCTAATTGATTTATTTGTTCTCGGGCTTGGTTTGGCTGCAATTACAAGCGTCGCTTTGCTGGCGATGAGACAGCAAGTGAGACAGTACCTTCTTGGTTTTCCAACGATCTTTATACTGGCTTTTCTAGCACAGGTGTTATCTAAACAGGAAGTCTTGAATTCACTCGGCATCGAGTATGTTCTGTGGGCTCTAGTGTTTGGTTTACTCATTAGTAATATTATTGGCACTCCAAAATGGCTCGAACCTGCAACCAAGTCGGAACTTTTCATTAAAATAGGATTGGTTATTTTGGGGGCAGAAATTCTCTTTGGGACTATAATGAAGGCAGGAGCTCTCGGAATCTTTGAAGTAACAGTAGGGTTGATGATGGTCTGGTATTTTGCCTACTTTGTTTCAAAGAAACTAGGTTTAACAAAATCATTCTCAGCGGTAATGGCTACGGCGACATCGGTATGTGGTGTATCGGCGGCAATCGCAGCAGGAGGGGCGATTGAAGGAGACAAAAAAGAAGTTAGTTACGTCATCTCACTAGTGTTATTATTCGCAGCTCCAATGATGGTATTATTCCCAGCGATAGGAAAATTGATCGGAATGCCAGACGCTGTAGCTGGTGCTTGGATTGGCGGAACGATTGACAACACAGCTTCAGTGGCGGCTTCTGGTGCTCTTTATAGCGACCAAGCACTGCAAATCGCTTCAATCATTAAAATGTCACAGAATATTTTGATTGGTGTAATTGCGTTCCTATTGGCCTTATATTGGACGCTTAAAGTCAATGCAACGACGGGACAACAACCAAAGAAAATCGAGATATGGTACAGATTTCCGAAATTTGTCATTGGGTTCTTCGTAGCTTCAATTGTATTTTCATTAATCTTGACGCCAACACTCGGTTCTGGCGCCGTAAGCGACATCTCAACGATAACCAAAGGTTTCAGGAATTGGTTCTTTGCTATGACTTTCGTTTCAATAGGTCTAAACACTAACTTCAAAGAAATGATCAAGATAGGTAAAGGTAAACCATTAATTGCGTTCATAGTTGCAACGGGATGGGATACAATACTCTCGTTAATCACAGCATACGTATTCTTCGGAGGCATATTCTTCCCGCCACCCATCTAAATGCTCCTCTCAACCCCTTTTTTGTTGTCACATGCACTCGCGCAGAGATAAAAATAGGAGACACCAATAAATCACACAATTCAAAGACATAGAGAGCGCACAATCATGACACTGTTCCAAATCTTAAGGAAGACTTTCAGAAGAAGCGTCAGTAGAACCTTTAACTGTTTACAAATCGAAGCCTCGTCAAACTGTTTTTTGAAGTGCATTATGTGTCCGAGGACGGCTCTAGCTGATCAATGGAAGTCTATGGATATGCCCTTCGAAACCTTTGAAAAAATAAGCCAGTACTTCGCCCAAACAAAATGGGTCTACCTTTCAGGATGGGGTGAACCACTACTAAATAAAAGAATACTCGACATGGTAAGGTTAGCGAAAGACAGCGGCTGTTCAACTGGTTTCACTACAAATGGCATTCTCTTAACAGAGAAAACTTGTAGAAGATTGATAGAATTGGAATTGGATGTCTTAAGCGTTTCCATAGCCGGAGCGACAAAGAAAACTCATGAAGCGATTAGGGTAGGATCAAATTTCAGTCGTCTTAAGGGGAACATGAAAGCCCTAAGCAACCTTAAAGACTCTCTTGAATCGGAGAAACCGAAAATACTATTGTTATTCCTAATGACCAAACAAAACATAGGCGAACTACCTCTAGCTATAAAGCTAGCGAGGGACATAGGCGCCAACGAATTGGTGGCAACCAATCTAACCTATGCGGCAACACCTCTGCATGACGAGATTAGGGCATTTTCCTGCGGCAGGGCTGATGAAAGTTTTACGGACAAGATCAAGGAAGCAGAACATAG
>JAOUJL010000079.1 GCA_029883255.1 Candidatus Bathyarchaeota archaeon
TGGGCCTCTATTAGTCGTCACCGAAAATGATGGAGTCGTTGAAGCAACCCGCAACATTCCAGGAGTAGATGTGGTTACAGTCAACGGTCTGAACGTTGAACTTTTGGCACCTGGAACCCATCCTGGAAGGCTCGTCATCTGGTCGAATTCAGCTTTTGAAAAAGTGGATGAACTGTTTGGAGGAAGATAGGCTTGGATCCATACGACGTTATATTACATCCGGTTATGACCGAAGTTACGAGTCGCCTGCTCGAAACCGAGAACAAGCTTGTTTTTGTTGTCAGCATCGCAGCCAAAAAGGCGGACATTAAACGAGCCGTGGAGGAGCTCTATGAAGTAGAGGTTAAGAGCGTCAATACTGCAATCACGTCTAAAAGCGAGAAAAAAGCCTTTGTGAAGCTTCACCCCAACTATAAAGCGGTGGATGTAGCGATTAAACTCGGCATCTTATAGGGAGATGTAACACGTGGGTAAGAAAATTCGAGTTCAAAGACGTGGCAGAGGGTCATCCACTTTTCGCGCGTCCACTCACAAAAGAATAGCGCCAGTTCGATATCCCTCATTTTCCAAGAAGGAGCAAGAAGATGTCATTCAGGGTCACATCATGAAGATTCTTCATGAACCTGGAAGAGGCTCGCCACTAGCGTCCGTGAAACTTGAAACTGACGAAACCTACTACACAGTTGTTCCTGAAGGCGTCTATGAAGGTCAACCAATCCAAATTGGAAGCAGAGCTTCTGTGGACGTTGGTAACGTGCTTCCATTAAGCAGTATTCCCGCAGGCACCATGATATGTAACATCGAGCTTTCGCCGAGCGATGGAGGAAAAATCTCACGTTCATCTGGATCCTACGCAACGGTAGTGGCGCACACTCCTGAAGGAACTATGATAAAACTTCCATCGGGAAAAACTCGCTATGTAAATGATCTTTGTCTTGCAACCGTTGGAGTTATTTCTGGGGCAGGTCGTCTTGAAAAACCCTTCCTGAAAGCGGGTGCAAAGTTCCATTGGATGCGGGCAAAGGGACACACGTACCCTCGAACACGTGGTGTAGCAATGATAGCCGCGGTGCATCCTTACGGAAGTGGTAGAAGGGGAGCACGCAAGGTTACAACGGTATCACGGCATGCTCCACCCGGCAAAAAAGTGGGATTGATTGCAGCGAGAAGCACGGGTAAACGAAAAAGAAGAAAACGGTAATTTTTCACCATTAACAAAACGTTAGAAATGTTTAATAAATCCCGAGAACCAAAAGAAATGAGGAGATGGCCAGTTGCCTAGAGAGTTCGCCTACCAAGGTTATACGCTTGAGGGATTAGAAGGCATGTCGATGGACGAGTTTATTCGCTTGCTGCCGTCACGGCAACGGCGGAGCCTGCAACGAGGTCTAACACGAGAACAAAGGGTCCTCCTCGAAAACATTCGAAGCGCCAAAGAAACACCAAAGGAAGGACAGAAAAAAGTCGTTAAAACGCACGCCCGTAGCATGATTATTCTTCCAGAAATGGTAGGCGTCACTGTTCTAATTCATAACGGAAAGGAATTCGTAGCTGTGGAAATAAAGCCTGAAATGATTGGGCATTATCTAGGCGAATTCGCGATTACCAACAAGATGGTCAGACACGGATCACCCGGCATCGGCGCATCCAGATCGTCCATGTATGTTCCCTTAAAGTAGGAAACAATAGCAGTCAAGATGTTTATTCTACGCGTTTAAGCTCGATAGTCTGGTTCAGGTAACTTTTTCTTAGTTGGTGGGATTTTTGGAAGCGGAATGGGCGGGGGAATATTCAAGGTTCGGCTGATAATCACTGATTCTAGAAATACGACGTTAGAGATGGATTGAACAATAATAGCTGGTGGAGGCTGTTTTTTTGTATATGCGTTGTGAATTTCCTCAAGTTCATCTTTATTACCTTTAACTCGGGCTTTTCCCTTTACGCTGATTTGAGCAACGGCTGGCTGGTAATTTATTGTAAAAACAAAGGGAGCCTCCAACCAATCTTCATTTTTCTTGTTTATCCCCACAATATTGAGATTAGTAGCTATTCGAACAGGTGGTAAAGGCTTGTCAACATCCCAAAAACGCTCTGCAGAAAGATTGTGAATAGAAACGTTTACGCGAACCATTTTACTTTCACTCTTCAACCTTAAGGCAGTCATAGGATTTAAGCATGTGTCACTTGCTTTCTTCGCTGCGTTTATATCGGGTGAAGCCGCAGTGTCCGCAGGTGTAACGATTGTCGTGGTCTGCCATGAAGTATCCTGATCCGCATCTTTCGCAGAAGGGAAGAAGTCTTTCAACTCCATTTTCCCCGATCTTATAGTAGGAAAAGACACCCTTTCTTTTCTTCCTAGTCTTTTCAACTTTCTTTTCTTTGGTTTTTTTTTCAGGTTTTACTTCGGGTTCCTCGGATTTTTCTTCCTCTTCTGTTTCTTTCTCAGCCATTCAGCTATCCCTCTTTTTTCTCCTCTTTATTTTCCGTTGTTTCTACTTCTTCTTTCTTTTCTGCCGTTTTCGTCTCTTCCAGTTTTTCTATAGCTTCTTTCTTTTCTTCAGGTTTTTTCGGCGGTGCGTTCCTGGCAAGGATGTGTTTGGACTCTACTAGTTTGGCATGTTCAGCTGAATCGTATGCGTTAGCTGTGCCAACGGCGATTCTCGTCCCAGTTTTTGTAGTCATTTTCCTAACATACACTAGGTCAATATCCATCTTCAGCACTGCTGCAATTTCTTTCCTCGCTTCCAAACGGGTAGGGGTTCCCCCAGCCTTTTCATGGTTAACCTTGAAGGTTATCTCCTTTCTTTTGAGCAGTGGGTTATATTCTTTGGATGTAATGCTAATTTTCATGGGCAATCTTCCATTGGATTGTTGATTTTTGGAGTGCCTCCATTACTTTAACTTTTCGTATTGTTGTTCCATTTCTTCCACGAGTCGGCGTGCAAGCTTCTTTTTTTGTTCCGTAACCTTAACTACAACGATTCCTACTTGTGGTTGTCCGTAAACCACTAGGGACTTTTCGGGTGCACACAACACAGCTACCAAAGTAAGGAGGTCTTCTTCTCCGTCAACCAACACCCTTGTTGTTTGCCTCTGTTTTAGAGAATCTTCTATAACGGTCCATGCTTCATCAGCTAGTGTTCCTGGAGGATTTTTTATGTGTAAGGTTCGGTTCACGTCTACTAGAATTGGCTTAACTTTTTTTCTCACAACCCGGTTGTCCACGATCAAAACGCTTGGGGAAATGCCGTTTTTTATCATGCTATTAGAAACGGCGTCACCCACAGAAATGATTCTGGCCGGCTTTTCTTCTTCGATGACCTTTTTCAGTTGTTTAATTGTTTCATCAACGGAACCTTGGATCAGCAGTCCTAATGGAGACTTTAGTTTTTTACGTAAGGCAGGTGTAAGAAAGCGTATTTTGATCACCTTACACGTAGCGCGTAGCGTCCTTTCTCCTCCACTTTCATTGCATGGGCTATGGCTGAGCCTTTCAGGTCAAAGATTATGACCAAGCCAGTGAAGTCGTCACTCATGGTGGCATTCTTACACTTTGGACAAGTGGACCCATGAGATATTAGGTGGCACTCTCTACACGCTTTGGAGGTCATGGTTTGGACTCCTTGCCTTTTTCAGGTTCTTTTGGTTTTTCAGCCTTGGTACTCCTCATTTTTTCCAAGTCTTTCTTAATCCACTCGATCTTCCCCAAGAAAGGCTGCCTCGCGGTTACACCGATTTTTCCTGAGCTTCTACCATGCCCAAGCGAGACCGCTGTTACGCGAACTCGTACGTGGTCTCCTGTCACAAGTTTTCTCCTCGTTTCTTTGCCCATGAGTACTCCTTGTTTTTCATCGTATGAGATGTAATCATCCATGAGTTGAGATACATGAAGCAGTGCGTCGATCGGCCCAACTCGAATGAATGCTCCGAAATCGGCTATTTCAACTACCTCTCCTTCAATCACTTCTTGAATTTTTGGGTAGAACGTGAGAAGGGAAAATTCAGCCTTGTGGTAGGTGGCTCCGTCTCCAGGAATGATTTTTCCAACGGGGGCGACTTTAATGTTAATCACAGCTACGACGTAGCCCAGCTCCTCATCCACCATGCCCTCATATCTCATTTTCAACTGTTCATAACCTACCGTTTCAATGGGCTTTCCAAATTTTTCTGGAGGTATACGAATAGTATCATCTAAAGTTACAAGCTTGAACACAACTACTCCTCGCTTCTGGCTTTTTTAACAGCTAGGTGTTCTGCAAGACTTATTTTTAAGGTATGTCACCCTCTACTTCTAGATGAGACTTTTCCCTCAGATAAATGACGGGCACACTTATAATCCTTAACCTTTTTCTAAGCTCTCTGTCGTTTGTAGCAACTGGGCATCTCCAATCTTTTGCCACTCGAACAATCACATCATCATGCGTCTCTTTGAAACTCTGTTCAACATTGATCATGCGACATTTTTCAGCGAGCTTGAGTGCCAACGACGCTTGTTGACGCATTTTGGGAGAACCTTTCTCCGCTATCTTTAGAAGTTCCATGCGTGTTGGAGAAAGAAGAACGGGGTCAAACCTTTGACTAAGGAGGTTTTCTAGTTCTTTGAATATGTCTACGTGGAATTGTGAGGGGATAAAAAGGAAGTTTGAGTCCAGAATCACTTTAATTTTCAAGCCTTACCCAGCAACACCTTAAATGAAAGCCTCTGCTTGCTTAACCTTTTATTATTCCGTAGCCAATGAGGCGCCATCTTCCTGCAATTTTTCTGCTGATGGCTGCTCGGAAATCTTCTTCAACGCACATGGGGCGTCCTAACCGAAGAGTAGTGTTTTCTTCTTTCATAGATACAACTTCTCCTGTGGTTATAGCGGTTCCAACATCGAGGAGAAGGCGTTCACCCATACTTACTTTGTCGATTTGCATCAGTTCCTTTGTTCCTACGGCGCGTTCAAAAAGGTGAGTTTCTAAAGTCAACTCTGAGCGGGTTGGCGGAAGCATACTAGTCTTTCCAGCAAGGTTTCCGACGAGGCCATCAGCCTTGGTCAGAGAAGGATCTAGAAGGGTCCCGATACCTACCAACCCTCCACACATAGCTTCTTTAACTGCTTTTCCACCCGCATAGAGACTGGCGATCTTGGTGAAAAGAGGTTGATAACTCATTTTTCCTTGTTTTTCAACTCGGATTCCGGGGCGCATCTCTATTTCGTCTCCCGATTTGAATTTTCCTTGAAGGATACTGCCGCCGATCACTCCTCCTGCTAGTTTCTCCACCGAGGTTCCAGGTTTGTTTATGTCAAAGGAGCGTACAACATACATTCTTGGAGGCTTTGCGAGGTCTCGGCTAGGAGTAGGGATGTGTTGTTGCAATGCTTGAATGAGGATATCAATGTTCACGGAGTGTTGAGCAGAAACTGGGATGATCGGTGCACCATCAGCCACCGTCCCTTTGACAAACTCAACTATCTCCTGATAACTCTCTAAAGCCCGTTTTTCATCCATTATATCAATCTTGTTCTGAGCGATGACAAGATTCTTTATTCCTGTGATTTCGATGGCTGCTAGGTGTTCCCGAGTCTGTGGCTGTGGACAATGTTCATCGGCTGCTATGACCAGTATGGCTCCGTCCATAACGGCTGCTCCGGAAAGCATTGTGGCCATAAGGGCTTCATGACCTGGCGCATCTACGAAACTGACCGCTCGAATGAACTCGCCGGGTGAGCCACAGTGGGGGCATGTTGGTTTAGTAGAGTAAGACTGCGGAGGTTTGCATTGAGGACATTTGTAGATGGGGGCGTCGGCGTAACCGAGCTTGATGGTTATGCCCCGCCTCAGTTCCTCGCTATGTCTAGCTGCCCAAACACCTGTTATTGCCTTTACCAACGTGGTTTTTCCGTGATCCACATGGCCGATGGTTCCGATGTTGACTTCAGGTTGTTTGGGTAGTTTTTTCAGTCGATGGGCCTCCCTCTTTTTCTGTCTTCTCTGGCGTTTTCGCTTTGACTTTAGCCTTTTTCACTCCTTTAGCTTTTTTCGGTTTCTCAACAATTTTCATGTTTATCTGAACAATATCTTCAGTTATGACGTTTCCTCGGAGAGTTTTTCTTCTCCTCTCTCCTTTTCTGTGAGAGTGAAAACCTACTCCTTCGCTCAAGATCACCTTAATTCGGACCCCTCCGTGAACGTTGGGTCTAATGGGGAAGCCGTCCTTGTCTGATCCCCCGGTTATCTGTAGCTTGTGGCCCGGCGTTCCAACCACGGATCCGTCTACCGTCTCTCCCGTTTTTTTACCAATCAAAGGAACGGCGCGGGCGCCCTCCACCTCCGTGAACCGAGCTTTACCTGTCTCTGGATCGGATATTATTATCTTGAATTTCGCCATACGCGATGTTTCTCCTCGAATGAATTCCTTGGTGACGTTAACTGAAACGATGTATTCATTTATTAAGGATTCTGTTGACGTAGATAGAGCTGATTCTTAGTGGCTATCGGTGAAAGTCTTCTGGCGCATTACCTGTTTCTTTTGGTCTCATCTTTTCCGCTCTAGAAACGTATGTGTAAACCACTATGATGACACATGTGGTTACGACTAATATTATAAGAATGCGATAAAACCATTTTTCTATAATGATTTCCCAGAGGCTTTGTCGGGATGTCTGGGTCATCTCATCTTCTGCGTAGATATAGAAACCGTTTTCAGTAATTAACTCCCGGTACGCCCAGGCTGAGGTCACGTAATCCCTTTCACTGATGTTCATATACTGGATTGTTCCAATTTGCGAACTCAGTGCT